>JBGTFI010000692.1:0-2437 GCA_041747335.1 Phycisphaeraceae bacterium
GCGGCTGGTGAAGTGGTGAGGAACCGGCATGGTGTGCAGGATCGACACGGAACCCTACGGCAAAGCGATCGACCTGGATGCGCCCGTGCTGCTCGCCCTGCCCGCGATGGTGGCGGGCATCCCCGCGTTTCGGGTGTGGTGTCGGTATTGCGGGGACGAGCACTATCACCGGCTGGAGGAAGGCTGGGTTGAGGCCGGGTGCGAAACCGAAACCCCCTACACGGCGACGGGGTACAACCTGAGTTGGCGTCGGGGGCTTTGGCTGGATGACCTGCTGGAGAGCCGGTGGAAAAGCGGGGCAGATTGATTCTCTGCACGGCGTTGAAGCCAACCCCCGGCGGGGGCCGGACTTGGGCGATGGGGCCGAACCGGATGGACCGCTCTAGGGACCGGAATATGGACCGGCGCGGGTCTGCGGTCTTTCCCGGCGGCAAGCATGGCGGTATGATGCTGGCGTGGCGAGCAAACCCAAGACGATTGCCGAGCAGATTCGGGCCGCGATCCGCAAGGCCGAGCGGCGCGGCGTCACGCGATACCAGCTTGCCAAGCTCAGCGGCGTATCCGAATCCGCACTTTGCAAGATTCATCATGGGCAGCGAGTGCCGACAGTGGAGTCGGTTGAACGCATCGCGGCGGCGCTGGGCGGGCGGCTGACGCTGGACTTCCCGGACGGGGATACTAGACAACGGGAAAGTAGCGCGGTAGAATGATGCACGCGGGGGGCTAGATCGACGGATCGAAGAGCGGACTTTCCTGACCGCCTGCCCCCGCCTTTCACCTTTCAGGATCGGCGACAGGAGGCCGCACATGGCGAGAGTCTTCAAGCGGAAGGTTTGGGGCGAGCCGTCCAAGCTCTGGTATGTGGAGTTCAAGGATCACCTGGACTTGTGGCGGCGCTTGCCGGGGCTGATCGACAAGGGCGCTACACAGGCCATGGCGCGGAACCTTGACCGGCTGGCCGCGTGCCGAAGCGCCCGCACCGATCCCGACGCCGATCTATCCCGCTGGCTGGACGGGCTTTCGCCCAAGCTGATTGACCGGCTGGCGAAGCTGGACCTGCTGGACGATCGCCGCGTGGCCGCGAGCCGCACGCTTGCCGAGCTGCGCGATGACTACCGCCAGCACCTTGAACGCAAGGGCCGCAACGCGCGTCACGTCGCGGGGACGATCAAGAATCTTGAGCGGGTGTTCACGGCGGCGAAGGTGAGCCACTACGCCGAGCTTTCACCCGAACGCATCGAACGGGCGCTCGAGAAAATCAAGGCGGAATGCAAGCTTACCAGCGCCACCCGCAACGCCCACCTGACTTCGGTTCACGGATTCTGCAACTGGATGTTTCGCCAAGGCCGGGCAAGCTCGCGGCCTTCGGCGGGCATTGAAAAGCTCCACGTTGAGGACCGCGAGCATCGCCGGGCGCTCACCACCGATGAGCTTCGGCGGCTGATTGAGGCGGCGGCGGACGGGCCGGACCTTCGCGGGCGGCAATGGGCGATCACCGGGACCGAGCGGGCGACGCTGTACGCCATGGTGGTTCAGACGGGCTTTCGGGCGGGCGAAGTGCGGCGGCTGGCCGTGGGGGACTTTGACCTTGAAGCCGACCCCCCGACCGTCACACTCAAGGGGCTGGCGGCGACGAAGCGAAAGCGAACGATTGTTCAGACCCTTCAACCGGGTACGGCGCAGGCGCTTTCGGCGCTCTTCGCGGGCAAGACGCCGGGAGCCAAGGCGTTCAACGTACCGCCCGATGGCTGCACGGCGTCGATCATCAAGGCGGACCTGGCCGACGCCCGCGAGCGGTGGATTGACGAAGCGGGCGACGACCTGGCCGAGCGGGTGAAGCGGCAGCAAAGCGACTTCCTCGCGGCGGTGGACCGGGACCGGCGGCGTGTGGACTTTCACGCTTTGCGAACCACCACCGGGACGCTGCTGGCGCTCTTGGACGTGCCGCGAGCCGTGACGCAAAGGCTGATGGGACACGCGAGCTACGCCACCACCGATCGGTACTACACGCGCATCGACGCGAGCCAGCGGAAGGCGGCGGTGGAGGTGTTGCCGGACATGATCGCGGCGACGCGCACGGGGACCGATGACGGGCAGACGCGGGGCATCATCGGGAGCGTGGACACGGGCCGACAGACGGACCTAAATACGGTCCGAAACCGCTGCGAATCCATGACGAAACATGAGGAAGGGGCGGGTTCGGTGAGCGGCGGCGACGATGATTCGGAGGGCGACGTATCCGGCGGGTTGACAAGCGTTTGCGGCGGAATACACTCTCCGCCATCGACACCGGGCGAGTACCGAAGCGGCCAAACGGGGCAGACTGTAAATCTGCTGGCTTTGCCTACCCAGGTTCGAATCCTGGCTCGCCCATTGCCCACCAGAATCGTCGGAATCCCTTTGTTTTTCCGCACTTCCCCCCTTCGGCGGGGGCGGG
>JBGTFI010000693.1:0-3980 GCA_041747335.1 Phycisphaeraceae bacterium
GCGGCTTCGGCCCGGGCGCGGGGCGGATGGAGGATGAATCGCCGCGCCCGCGTGACGGGCGGGGGCGGGGGTTGGTAACTCCGCCGACGGAAGAAGTCGCGCCCGCGCCGGTTCGACCGGCTGATCCTTCCAACATCGAACAGCGCATGCGCGAACGCCGCCAGCAGGAGCTCAATCGACCGGACCAAATTCCCCCCGGATCGGCGACGCACACGGACGACCCGGTTCCCCCGGTCAACGCCCAACTGCTCGCCCGTGACCCGCGCGAGGTTTTTCACTACCTGCTGGATCATCACACGCGCATCGACCGGCAGGTCCGCGATGTGGAAGGCGGCGTGGTGACCGTCACCACCAGCGATGATCCGCTGGTGGCGGCGCACATCCGCGCCCATGTCGAGCAGATGCGGGATCGACTCGAACGCGGGCAGCCCCTGCGCATGTGGGATCCGCTGTTTCAGGAGGTTTTCCGCCACGCGCACGCCATCGATATGACCATCGAGCACCACCGCGACGGAGCGACGGTTCACGAGACTTCGGCCGACCCCAATGTCGCGCTCCTGATCCGTCAGCACGCCCATGCGGGGGTGAGCGAGTTCGTGCGGCGCGGCTACGGGCGCGCGAGGCAACCGAGCGCGCTTCCCGAGGGCTACCTGCGGTGATGTCTATGGCTCGGCGAATCGCACGGGCCGGGCTCTCGGAACAGGGGAGCCCAGCGGAAATTAGATCATGAAACCTCAACCCTCCCCAACCATGAAACGCAACAACCTCCATCTTCTGGCTGACTTGGTTCTCCTGATCACCATGCTGGGGCTGATCCTGACGGGTTTCCTCATGGCCCTGGTGCTGCCTCACGGAAGCCGGGGGGCAACGGTGTTCGGGCTGGAGCGTTCGGAGTGGGGCGACCTGCACTGGTGGATCGCGGTGGTGATGCTGGTGACGGTGCTGATTCACGTGATGCTCAACTGGGCGTGGGTCTGCACGGTCAGCGCGCGGCTGGTGCAGCCGGGGCACAAGCAGCCGAGCGCCCGCAATCGCAACCTCGCGGGGGTGGGCGTGGTGGCGGTTCTCGCGGCGATCGTCGCGGCGTTTCTGCTGGCAGCCGGTGCCTCATACGAGCAGCCCGACGGGGGACGCGGTTACCAGGGGGAGCGGGCGGCGCGTGTCGAAGCGCCGGCGAACCCTTGACGGAGCGCGGCTGGGGGGGACAATAGGGTTTCGATGAAACTTCGATCTCCAAAGCTCATTCACTTCGCGGGGTTGGTCACACTCCCTCTGCTGGTCGCGGGTTGCAACGTCGCCTCGCCGAGCGTGAGTGATGCTTCGAGCGCGGGCGCTGCGGCATCATCCCCCGAAGCGGTTTCAGCGGGTTCGGCCACCCAACCCGCGCCGCGGGAGATGGAGCGGGCGGCCACGAGCGCCTCGCCGCTGATCGGAAGGGCGGCGCCGGCATTCACGCTCAGGAACGACCAGGACCAGCTAGTCACCCTCGAGAGTTTCCGCGGGCAGTGGCTGGTGCTTTATTTCTATCCGCAGGACGACACGCCCGGGTGTACCTGCCAGGCGACGGAGTTCACGGACCTGCTGCGCCACTTTCACGATCTGGGGGCGCAGGTGGCGGGCGTCAGCCCGGACTCGCCGGGCAGCCACAGGTTTTTCCGTGAGAAGTATGGGCTGAGGATCACGCTCCTGAGCGATGAGGACCACGCGGTGATGCGGACGTACGGAGCGTGGGCGGAGTATGGGCAGAACGTGTTTCCCAAGGGGCGGGTGATCCGTTCAACGTTCCTGATCGACCCAGAGGGCAGGATCGCGTGGCACTGGCCTGAGGTGATCCCGACGGGTCACGCGACGCGGGTGAAGGAGAAAGTTAAGCAGCTTCAGGCGGCGCGGGGGGCGCCGCGGGGGTGAGCGGGGGATGCAATCGGCCGAAGTGCCAAACAGCGTGGCAATGTGTCTGGCCAGCGGGTTGAGGCGGATCAGATTCATCCCCCGCGGGTTGGGCGGCCTCGACCACACCTGCCGCTCCAGCCCCTTCACCGCACCGGGCCCCAGAACAACCCGTCCAGCGTGCCGTAAGGTTCCCCCGAACCCGCCGGCAGGAGATCGCTCCAGCGCGCCAGCGAAACATGCCCATCCAGCAGAAGTGAGTTTACCTTTCCATTTGGGTTCGCCTCGTCGGCGGATCGGGAGTGCCTGGCCTTATCAAGTGAGATCCAGGACCGGGCGGGCGAGTTATCAAACGCCTCGATGAGGTAGAGCGTCGCGGACGGCTGGGGGATCCTGTCCATCGGGACGTACAGCGGATCATTAACGATCTTCGTCAGCCCATTACTCCCGTTGAGGACCGCGTTCACCGCGTAGTGAAACGAGTTCAGCGCCGTGCCCGAGTTCTTGTTGTCCAACGTCTGCCGCAGGCGCGTCGGGCAATACCAGATCCACTCATTCGAGTACCCGCCGTGCGCGCCGACGCTTTGGCCGGTGTAGACCTGCCCGTAGGTCGGGGCGTCGACGTAGGGCGGCAGTTCATTGAACCACGCCCCGCGCGTCGTGTTGTGTACAGCCGCAACGCCCGGAATGCCCGTCTCCCGCGGCAGCAACTCGCGGTAGTCCGCCAGATACAGCGACACCGCCAGGCCCCACTGCCTCAGGCCGCTGGCGCATTGGGTGGTGCTTGCCGACTCGCGGGCCATGCCCAGCGTCGGCAGGAGGATCGAGATGAGCAGCGCGATCACCGCGATGACCACCAGCAGCTCGATCAGCGTGAACCCCCGGATGGCCCGGTGAACTCGTGTGATCTGCGTTGAACGTGCGACGACATGCCCGGATCGCACCACCTGCTTCTCCTTTCCCGGTAAGGCCCCTCGGGCATAAGGATACCCGAACTGAGCGCGGTTCGCACGTCACTAAATCCGGGCTGGTTCAGGGCATATTCAAGCTTCTCGGACGCCGGGACCGATATCGACTAGCGGCTTTATCGCGGCCGATCCGCGCCGGCGTGTCGCGTCCCCACGGTCGGGACGCCGTCTGCGTACAGGTCCGACACCCTCCCGCCATGGACGCGGGAACGATCAGGCAACCGTCGTTTTCCCTGACGAAAGGACGGCCAGGTGCGAACCATCGCCATCATCAACCAGAAGGGCGGCTGCGGAAAAACCACCGTCGCCATCAATCTGGCGGCCACCCTGGCCGGACAGGGACGACGCACCCTGCTGGTCGACATGGACCCGCAATCCCACTGCGCCCTGGGGCTGGCGGTCCCGGATGGTCAGCTTGAACGCTCCATCGCCGACCTGCTGCGCCACGGCATGGACGGAACGGTCGCCTTCGAGGATGTCGTCTGGCAGATCACCCGCCACTTGGACCTCGCCCCCAGCACGATCGGGCTGGCGGGAGTCGAGGCGGAGCTGGTCCGCCACACCGACCGCGACCGCCGGCTGCTCCAGGTTCTGAGCACCGTCGCCAACCGCTACGAGTTCTGCATCGTCGATTGCCCGCCGTCGATCGGGCTGCTGACGTTCAACGCGCTGCGCGCAGCCGGGGAGGTCATCATCCCCGTTGAAACCGGGTATTTCGCAATGAAAGGCTCGATCAAGCAGGAGGCGACCATCGAAATGCTCGCGCGCCGGGCAGGACACCGCGTGCGCTTCTCCGTGCTGGCGACGCTGTATGACGTACGGACGCGCCTGGCGCGGGAGATTCTCAGTGAACTCAAACGTCATTACGGGGAGAAGCTCCTGCCCGTGGTGGTCCACTTCAACAGCAAGCTCAAGGAGGCGGCGAGCTTCGGGCAACCGATCACGGAATACGACAGTGCCAGCCGGGGGATGCGGGATTTCGAGGAGCTGGCGGGGTGGCTGCTTGCGAATCCGCCGCAGTCGATTGTCAGCCCTCTGGCGCCGGTTGCAGCGGAAATGCCGGGGCAGGGGGGATCCAATGGAACCAACGGGGCGGCCCAGACGCGCGCGGCGGAGCTGGTGCAG
>JBGTFI010000694.1:0-7238 GCA_041747335.1 Phycisphaeraceae bacterium
GGCGAACGCCGCCTGCGGCCACCACCGACGCAGCGCCAGCATCGCCACGCGACTCTGACGCGCCCGATCGCCTAAGGCGGCCTGCTCATGGACGGCATCGGACATAGGCGGTTCATTGTAGTGAATGACACCCCGGTACCCCGGTACCCCGACACCATGACACGCGACACACCGACACCATGACACCCCGACCCCGAAACCCGGACCATCCGCTGTGCTACAATCCGCCCCGCATGGAGCGGATTCATCAACACCAGCTACCCAACGGTCTGTGGCTTCTCGCCGAACCGGTCGCCGGGGCGCAGTCTCTCGCAATGAGCCTCGCGATGCCCGCGGGGTTGGCGCATCAGGATGCGCACCGTCAGGGCGAGGCCGTGCTGCTCGAGGAAATGATCTGCCGCGGGGCGGGCGAGCTCGATGCCCGCGCGCACAGCGACGCCCTGGACCTCCTGGGCGTGCAGAGGGACACCTCCTGCGGCCATACCCACCTGCGCATTGAAGCGACCATGATCGGCGCGAAGCTGCACCAGGCCCTGCCTCTGCTGGCGGACATGGCCCTGCGGCCGCGCCTCGAAGAGCAATCCCTCACGCCCAGCCGGGAACTCGCCCTGGCGGCGCTCGATTCGCTCGACGATGAGCCTCAGCAGAAAACCTTCATCGAGGTCCGAGATCGCCACTATCCCCCGCCCTTCAACCGCAGTTCCTACGGCCTGCGCGACCACCTGCGGGACATCACCATCGAACAGGTCCGCGATTACCGCAGCCGGACCTTCGTCCCCGGCGCAAGCGCGATCGGTTTCGCCGGAAGGTTCGACTGGGAGGCGCTCAAGGACCAGGTGCAGGCGATCTTCGGGGATTGGCAAGGCGCGCTCGGTGAGCCGCAGGAGACCGCCAGACCCAGACGCGGGTACGGGCACGTCCCGGCCGATAGCACGCAGGTCCACATCGGACTGGCGTACGACGCCGTGCCCGAACCGCACCCCGCCAGCGTCCTTCAGCACGCGGCCGTCGCCGTCCTCAGCGGCGGCATGAGCGGGCGACTCTTCACCGAGGTGCGCGAGAAGCGCGGGCTGTGCTACTCCGTGGGTGCTCGCTACGCCAACGACCGCAGACGCGGCGCCGTCCTGTGCTATGCGGGAACCACCACCCAGCGGGCGCAGGAAACCCTGGAGGTGGTCCGCCACGAGCTTGAAAAACTCGCCCAGGGGGCGAAACGCGACGAGTTCGAGCGCGCCGTGGTCGGCATGAAATCCCGCCTGGTCATGCAGGGCGAGTCGACCGGGGCGCGGGCCTCCGCGATCGTTTCCGATCAGATCATCCTCGGCCGGCCGCGCACGCTCGAAGAGCTCGCGGCCGAGGTGGACCGCATCACGCTCGAACAGCTCAACGACTTTCTCGCGGCGAATCCGCCGGGGGAGATGACGATCGTGACCATCGGTCCATCGGAGCTGAAGGTGGGGTGATCGGTGAAGGCGCGAGAAACCGCTTGCTGACGCGCGCGGCTCGTTGCGGACCCCTCACGCGCTGTCCCGCTCCACCACCTCATAAGTCTCCCGCTCGCGCCGCCCCCGCAGCGGATAATCCTTGCGCAGAGGGTGGGCGGGGTACTCCTCCCACAGCAGGATGCGTCGAAGGTCCGGGTGGCCGTCAAAGCGGATGCCGAACATGTCGAAGACCTCACGCTCGGGCCACTCCGCGCCCGGCCACAGGTCGCACACCGTGGGCAGGTGCAGCGCAGGATCGTGCTCGATCCCACTGGTGTCGAGCGTCGGATCAAGATGCACCTTCACAAACACCCGCCGGTTGTGCCGATAACTCACCAGCACATACACCACCGCGAAACGCCCCCGCGCCACCGCCGGCCTGCCCTTCAGGCAGGGATAATTGAGGTAATCCACCCCCACCACATCCGAAAGGAAGTTGTAATCACAAAGCGGATCATCCCGCAGAAAGGCCAGCACCTCGTGAAGTAGATCCGGCGGCACCACGATCGACGTCTGCCCCCGGAACTCCGTGGCGAACAGTCCCGCATCGGGAAAACGCGACTTGACAAGCGGGATCGTGGGATGGTCGAGGTTGGGTGTGGCCATGGGACGGATTCTAGCGTGGGTTGCGGGAGATTGCCCAGATGACCCATACCCAAGCGGTGAAAGTGCCGAACAGCAGAACCGGAGTGATCACCGCGAGCAGACCGACAAGCCCGACTGACGGTGGCAAGCCTGTCAACGAAAGCAGTGGCGCCAGGACGCAGTACACCAGAGCCCCGGTTGAACTCCACAACAGCGGCCATCGAATTCTACCCACCTGTAGCGCATAGACTGCCGTTGTCATGACGACAGCCCCGAGCACCAACTGAATGCCGCAACTGACTTTCGCCGATCTTCGTAAAGAGCCTTCCATCACCGAATCGAAGAAGTGTAGATCAATCAACCCCAAGCCGGCGCCGATCGCCAGCAAGAAGCCCAACACTACCTATGCCTGAGTGATGAACCTCATCTCGGGATCATAACAGCTCCGGTAGGTCAAGCCTTGGCTGACAGTCAGTTGGCCACCGCGCAATCGTGTCAGGCCGAGGCCTGACCTACACCGACTACTCCCACCCCGCCGGCACCGCCGGCAGCTCCGCTGTCAGCGCCCGCTCCGTCAGCCGCCCGGCCTTCGAATAATCCCACGGCTCGAACCCCAGCCTCAGCGCCGGCGAATCCGGCCGCAGACGAAAGTCCCCCTTCTCCGCGTCCACGAACCGCGGGTCGGCCACCAGCGAATGCTCATCCTGCCCGCGATCCGCCCGCCACTGATCCAGCGTCTTGGCTTCCCAGAATGTCACGGGTTTGCCCTTGGCGTGATAGTAGAGGTTGTAGTCCATCCTGAAGCCGTCATCGCGCCAGTTGCTCTCCAGAAGCGGGCTGTCGTTGTCCCAGTAGACGATGTTCCGTTCGAAGGTGAACGAAAGATGGTCCTCCGTGCGCGTGCGCTGAAGCTGGAACCTGCGGGCGAAGGCGAAGATGTTGTTCTCGATGCGGTTTTCCCTGCCGTAATGCTGGTGGAAGCCGCCGGTGTCGGTGCGATACACCAGATTGTGGTGCATGTGGATGTGCGTCGAGCCTTCGTCGGTATAAAGCCCCCACCCGCCGTACCCGTGGGCGCGGATGTCGTGGAAGACGTTGTGATGAACCACCGTTCCCGGCGACACCCCCAGCGTGTAGATGCCGCCCATGTCCGAAAGAACGCCCTGGCCGATGTCATGGACGTGGTTCCAGCCGATGTCGTTGTGGTGCGCGTGCGAATCACGGTAGCCCCACGTCCACCCGACGCTGATGCCGGTGTAGTAGAAGTCGTGGATGTGGTTGTGCTCGATGGTGTTGTGCGGCGAATGGCCGATCCACACCCCCACCGCCGCCGGGTGAAGCCTCCCGCCGTGCGCGATCGTGCAATCCCGCACGGTGATGTGCGACACCACCTCCTCCTCATCCACAGGCCGCCTGCCCGCATCCCCCCACTGACCCGGGCCGGCGTAGCCGATCTTCACACCGCCGGCCCCCAGGTCGACCAACTCGCACCCTTCGAGCCGGTTGTGTTTGCTGCCCGGACCGAAAGCCACGGCGTAACCCCCCGTGTGCCGCACAGCGCAGCGCTCAAGAGCAATGTGCCGTGCGCCCACGGCCGTCACGGCCGCGCCCAGGGCGATCTCCGCCTGCGGCACGGATTCCCCCTCCGCCGGCAGGTTCCAGTTCGAGTGCGCGAACGTCAGCCCCTCGAAGCGCAGGTGTTCCACGCACTTTCGCCCCGCGACGTCACCTTCGATCAGTACCACCCGATCCAGCCGCGGCGCGATGACCACCGTGTTGTCCGGCGTTTCACCGGCCATCGGAATGTAGGTCAGCTCCCCGCACGCACGATCAAGATACCACTGCCCCGGCTCGCCCAGTGCCTCCTTCACGTTCACCAGCCGGTACCGGAACCCCGGCGACAGCGCCACGTAATGCGCCTTGCCCCGCGTAAAACCTGTGAAGGCGACGATGCGCTCGGCCGGATCCACCGACCGAATCCGCAGCCGCGAGGGACTCCAGACGTGTAGGACGTGGGCCTCGATGTCGTACAGGTTGGCCCACTTCGGATCGATGTCGCCTTCGGCGTAAATGAAGCGGTCGTAGCCGGGGGAGCTGGCGGGCGGCTCGATCCCCTGGGCGATCTGGTAATACCCCGTGCGCGGCAGGTGCGGGCGGAAGCGGCGCTGATCGTTCACGAAAAGCTGCGAGAAATCCCATGATCCCCGCCGCACTTCCGGCAAGTCGGCCACCCACCACCCTGCGGGCGTGATCGTCCAGTTCGTGATCGCCCGGCCCCCGGAAACCACCGGCCGCTCATCGCCGTGCGCCCGGTACACGATCGGCGCGGCCGCCGTGCCCGAATCCTCCGGCCCGAAGCGGAGCGTTTCATCCAGGAAGTAGACCCCACCGCGCAGCGTGACGACGATCGGCGTCTCCCTGCCGGACTGCGCCGCTTTGAGCTGCTGCACGGCCTCGCGGGCGCGGGCGAAGGTGGCGAATGGGCCGTCCGTCCCCTCGGCGTTGGGGGCGTTGAGAGTCCCGGACCAGTCGTCACGGCCGTCCGGCGCCACGTACAGGTCGCCAGCCGAGGCGGGGAATGTCAGGAAAAAAACAGCAACGAAGATGGCGGGGATGGTTCGGAACATGACTTCGCCTCCTGGTTGCGGGTGGATGACGCCGGAGGAGATTATAACATGGGATGAGAGTATCTGATGATGCCCGGGTGGTGGCTGGGGCACAGGCTCTGCGCCGCCCCATCAGGCCCGGGCGCTGGGGTGAGCCCCTGTTGAGGAAAGGGCACTCAAGCGCCCCCTACCGCGCAATCAGCCGTGCCCGCACGTTCTCCAGGCTGGAGACCACTCCCAGCGAGCGGATGCGCAGAATCCGGAACGTTACCGCGTCCCCGGTCTTGACCTCTTCGAGCAGCTCGCCCACCTCCTCCATCGTCGAGGGCTGATAGCGTTCGACCTGCAGGATGATGTCGTTGACCTGGAGGCCGGCGTCCCCCGCCGGGCTTCGCCGCTCGACCCCCGTCACGATCAGCCCGCGCGGGGTGGCGATCCCCACCCGTCGCGCCTGGCGCTCCGTGAGCGGCTGGGCTTCCAGCCCGAATCTCTGCGACAAGAGCTTCACCCCGTCCGGCTGGGGACGCTGGCCGATGCGGAACTGCGCCTCTCGCGGCCGACCCTCACGCTCGAAGTGGATCACCAGCGTTTCGCCAGCCCTTCGGGTCACCAGCGCGATGTGATAGTCGATGTCGTTCTCAATCGGCGTGTCGCCGATGCGAGTGATGACATCGCCCGGTTGAAGTCCGGCTCCTTCCGCGGGCGAACCGGGCGCGACCTCGCGCACCAGGCAACGCTCCGCCCCGCCGACCTTCAGCCCGATGATCAGCCGGTAACGCCGCTCCACATCCAGCATGCGCGGCAGCACCTCGCGAAGCCGATCGACGGGGATGGCAAAGCCGATGTTCTGGGCATCGGCGCGGATGGCCGTGTTCACCCCAATCAGCTCCCCCAGCACGTTGAGCAGCGGCCCGCCGCTGTTGCCGGGGTTGATCGAGGCGTCGGTCTGGATCAGCCCCTCGAACACGGCCGACTGCCCCCCGCGCGGATCGGGCACATCCAGATCCCGGTTGACCGCGCTGACCACCCCGGAAGTGACCGTGTGCTGATAACCCAGCGGGTTGCCGATGGCGATCACCGTCTCGCCGATCATCAGGTCGCCGCTCGTGCCCAGCGGCAGCGGCTTGAGCGGGTGCTGCGGTTCGATCTTGAGGATGGCGACATCCCGGTCGTGGTCGATGGCGACGATCTGGGCGTCGTAGGCCTGCTCATCGGAAAAAATCACCTTCTGCTCGGCCGTGCGGGCCACCACGTGGGCGTTGGTGCAGATGTAACCGGCCGGATGAATCACAAACCCCGACCCCACACTGGTGGCCTGGAACCTGCGCGTCCGCGAGGGGAACAGCCCGAAGTCGAACAGGTCATCAAACGGCGAGAGCGACTCGCGCACCTCGACGACCTTGGTGGTGGCGATGTTGACCACCGCATCCTTCGAGTTCTCAAACACCTCGACCACCGGCGTGCGCCGCAGGGCGGTGCGGTCGGGGGTCTGGGCGCGCAAGGAGAGCGGGCCGAGGAGGAGCGTAAGAACGATCAGTGGTGCAATGCGATGCATGATGGTCATCGTGGTGTTTCGGCGTTATTTGTCCGACGCGGCGGACCTACCGGATTTCCTCGATCCATCCGCCGCCCAGCACCACCTCCCCGTCGTAGCACACCACCGCCTGGCCCGGTGTCACGGCGTGCTGCGCGTCATCGAAGACCACTTCCAGCGAATCCTCGCCCGCGGCGCGGACGGTCGCCGCCTGGGCGGGGCTGTTATAGCGGATCTTCGCCTGGCATCTAATCGGCGTCACGGGCGCATCGATCAGCCAGTTGGTCTCGCGGGCGGTCAGGCGGGTGGTCAGGGCGTCTTCCTTCCGGCCGACGGTGACGGTGTTGGCGGCCGGATCCTTATCCACCACGTAGATTGGGTAGCCCAGGGCGACACCGACCCCGCGCCGCTGGCCGAGGGTGTAGTGCTGGTGCCCGGCGTGCTCGCCGACGATGTTCCCCGCCGTGTCCAGCACCGCGCCCGGCTGCACGGCCTGGGGCGTGCGCCGCTCGATCAGCCCGGCGTAGTCGTTATCGGGCACGAAGCAGATCTCGTAGCTGTCGGGCTTATCAAAAACCGGCAGGCCGAACTCTTCCGCCTTGCGTCGTATCTCGGCCTTGGTGAACCCCCCCACCGGCAGCAGCATGTGGTCAAGGCGGTTGCGGGGCGTGCCGAAGAGGACGTAGCTCTGGTCCTTCTTCGGATCCAGACCGCGCATCAGCCGCCCTCCGCCATCCTCCGAACGCTCGATGCGGGCGTAGTGGCCGGTGGCGATGAAGTCCGCGCCGATCGACTGGGCGTAGTCATGCAGCCTGCCGAACTTCAGCCAGTCGTTGCATCGCACGCAGGGGTTCGGCGTCCGGCCGGCGTTGTACTCGGCGACGAAGTAATCAATCACCCGCCCGAAGTCCTTCTTGAAGTTGAGGACGTAAAAGGGGATGTCCAGCATCGCGGCGACCAGTCGGCCGTCCGCCGCGTCGCTCACCGAGCAGCAGCCCTGGCGGTTTCCCTTCCCCGCCGGGTCGCAGG
>JBGTFI010000695.1:0-3052 GCA_041747335.1 Phycisphaeraceae bacterium
GCGGCCGCGACGGCGCGGGGCAGGTCGGGCAGGCGCGTCCATGTGCGTTCGCGTGGGGAATAGTGGTAGGCGTCGGTGAGGTAGGGCGTTTTGCGCACGCCCGTGCCGGGCTGCGGGCCTTCGCGCATCTCGACGCCGCTGAAGAGGTAGAACTGCCCATCCATCACGCCGGCGACGGCCTGATGGCGTCCCGGTCCCGGCCAGGGATCGAGGGCTTCCCATCGCCTCTGGTCAGGCGGCCTGGTCAGGTCCAGCCGCCAGAAGTTGTTCATCGCCCAGGGGGATTCATGCTCGGGTTTCTCCAGCCCGCCGGCGATGTAGAGGCGCCCGTCGAGGATCGCCCCGGCCGCCCCCGCCAGCGCCCCCGGAAGGGGGGGCAGCCCGTCGGTGGAGACCTCGATCCTGCCATCTACCCAGCGCAGCGAGAACACATCGGCGTGGTGCTTTTCCGCGTCGCTTCCTCCGATGCAGATCACCGAATCGCCGTAGGTCACGCTCACCCCATAACCCAGCGGGCGCGGCAGACGCTGGTCGGCGAGTTGCCACGGACCCTCCGGTTTCTCAAGTATGAAGATGCGGTCGTGCCAGACCTTCGGCCCTCCTTCCCACGGCCTGCCCTGGGGGAAGTTCGCGCCTCCGGCGGCGATCAGCGCGCCGCTGCTGACCCCGGCGTACATCCCCGCGAAACCCTCGGCATCGGGCAGGGGCGGGAGCTGCGTGAAGCTGAGCCAGGGGGAATCTTCGGCAGCCCGGAGAAATTGCGGTTGGGCGACGAAGGCCAGGGCGATCAGCAACGTCGCCACTTGTCGCAAGATATCGCGTAGCAAGCGAGATAGCAGGGGTGGTTCACTCATCGGCCTTGCCCTCTTTCGTGAGATATGTCGAGATCAGCCGCAGAATAGCACTTCGGCTGGGGCCTCGCCCCCTTCAGCCGATCCTATAATGATCGTTTCGCACCCCTGGAAACACCATGCCTTCTCAAACCGCTCCCAATCCGCCCTCCGCCGGCCCGCGTACAGTCTTCCTCGAGACGTTCGGGTGCCAGATGAACGTGCTCGATTCGCAGCTCGTGCGCGGGCAGCTTCTGGGGCTGGGATATCGCTTCATTGACCGCTGGGAGGAGGCCGATGTCATCCTCTACAACACCTGCTCCGTCCGTGAGCACGCCGAGCAGAAGGTCTACAGCCGCCTGGGATGGGTGGCGCTGCACAAGAGGGAGCGGCCGGAAGTGGTGGTTGGGGTGATCGGCTGCATGGCCGAGCGCGAGGGGCTGGATCTGGCGCGGCGGTTTCGGCAGGTGGATGTCATGTGCGGGCCCGGGGAGCTTGATAAACTGCCGATGCTCATTGACAACGTGCTTCGCACCTCGCTAGATCGCCGCGGGGGCAAGCGCGCGGCGCAGGCGGCGCTCCAGGGCAACAACCATCGCCGCTCCACGACGCTCGCCGCGGCCGAGGACGAGTTGGAACTGCTGGACCTGGCGCGCTCGTTCAGCCCGGACGAGCATCAGGGATCGGCCTACGTGCGCATCACGCGCGGGTGCAACAAGTTCTGCACCTACTGCGTCGTCCCGAACACGCGCGGGCGGGAAGTTCACCGCAGCCCTGATGCGATCGTCGAAGAGTGTCGCAAGCTCGTCGATTCGGGCGTCATCGAGATCACCCTCATCGGGCAGACGGTCAATCACTATCACTACGATCATGGCGCGGCGGTGCAGGTCAACGGCGTAGCCCAGCCGCAGATCGGCGCGACGGTGGGCGCGGACGGCCCGCGAATCAAGGCCGGTTCGCGGGTGACGGCCTTCGCGGACCTTCTCTATCGCATTCACGAGGAAGTTCCGGACCTGGCCCGGTTGCGGTTCGTGACCAACTTCCCACGCGACTTCGGGGACGACATTCTCCATGTCATGCGCGCTTGCCCGCGCATCTGCCGCTACCTGCACCTGCCGGTGCAGTCGGGATCGAACCGTATCCTTAAGCTGATGAATCGCGGTTACGTCGTGGAGGAATATCTTGAGCTGCTGGACCGCGCCCGCGCCGCCCTGCCGGATGTGCAGATCGCCAGCGATCTGATCTGCGGCTTCCCCACGGAAACCCAGGCCGATCACGATGCGACCTGCGAGCTGACCCGCAAGGCGCGGTGGAAGAACGCGTTCATCTTCAAGTACTCCCCCCGCCCCGGAACGGCCGCCATCGAGCGCTTCACCGATGATGTGCCCGATGACGTCAAGCGCCAGCGCAACAACGAGCTGCTGGCCATCCAGAGCGTCATCAGCCGGGAGGTTCACGAAGCCTGCGTGGGGAAGTGCGTGCGTGTGTTCGTGGAGTCGGTGACGGATCGGCGCGGCTCGCCAACCAACGCCGCCGACCCGGCCGTCGAGTTGCGCTGGCAGCCTACGCGGGAAGTGACTCAGCTCAGCGGCCGCACGGACGGCGACCTGATCGTCCTCTTCGAGGGCGATCCTTCCGTGGTCGGGACCATCGTGGAGGTGGAGATTCGCTCGGCCGCGGCGTTGTCGCTCTTCGGAAGCCAGGTGAACGAGGCGATCCAGGTACCGTAAGGGATCCGCCGAATCCCCAGCCATCTCCGCCGACAATCCGGCAACCATCCTCTGCGCCGCTCGCTAGAATCGCTTCCAGCCATTCTTTTTTGCTCAGGAGGCCACCGATGCTCTGGCGCACGCTTCTTACCCTCGCGCTTCTTCTCGCTCCCAGCCGTTTCGCCTTCGCCCAGGCGGAGTGGCAGCTTCTGCGCGTGCCGGGCTACTGGGAAACGGGCTACGGCGGAATCGTCGAGGAGTACGACGGGTTCGCCTGGTACCGCTGCTTTGTCAAGATTCCCGCCGGGTGGCAGGGTCAGGTGCTGACTCTGAACCTTGGGCCGATCGACGACTGCGATGAGACGTTCTTCAACGGCGTGAAGGTCGGTGGGCTGGGCACGCCCCAGCCGTACCGTTCGGCGTCGAGCGAAGTGCGCCGCTATGAGGTCGATCCGAGCCTCGTGCGCTACGGCGACTACAACCTCGTCGCCGTGCGCGTGTTCGACGGCGGCG
>JBGTFI010000696.1:0-3048 GCA_041747335.1 Phycisphaeraceae bacterium
GGCCACGCTCGATGCGCCGCCGCGCGAAGTGTTCCTCGACCGCGATCAGTGCTTCGAGTTCGCTCGCGGACGCATCGGGAACGTGCTCGGGCCGCGCTTCGCCGCGATCGACGCGCATCCGACCCGCGTGCGCCTGCCGGATGAACCGCTTCAACTGGTCGATCGCATCGTCGAGGTCGAGGGCGAGGCGCTGTCCATGACATCCGGCCGCGTCGTGACGGAACACGACATCCTTCCGGGAGCCTGGTATCTCGATGGCGGGCGCATCCCGACATGCATCGCCGTGGAAGCGGGGCAGGCGGACCTGTTCTTGTCGGGGTATCTGGGCATCGACTTTGAGACGAAGGGGCTGGCGGTTTACCGGCTGCTCGACGCGGCCGTCACGTTCCACTGCCCGCTGCCTGCGCCTCTTCCGGGGGCGGGGAGGACGATTCATTACGACATCCGCATCCGCGAGTTCTTCCATCAAGGGGACACGTGGCTGTTCCGTTTCGAGTTCGATGCCGCGGTCGATGGCGCGCTCCTGCTGACCATGCGAAACGGGTGCGCCGGATTCTTCACCCCCGAGGCGCTCGCGGCCGGGCAGGGGATCGTGCTCACGGCGATGGACAGGAAGGCCCTGCCCGGAAAGCGGCCCGCCGACTGGCGGACGCTCGCGCCGATGCCGGATCCAGGCGAGGTGGAAACGTACAGCGACGAACAGCTCAGCGCCCTGCGCTCCGGCCAGGCTCAGGCGCTGGTGCAATGTTTCGGCGAGGCCTTCGCGGGTTTGCCGCTGAGCAATCCCGTGGGCCTGCCGGGCGGGCGCATGACGCTGGTGCATCGGGTGCTTCGCATGGATCCGCACGGCGGGCGCTTCGGCCTGGGCGTCATCACCGGCGAAGCCGACATAAGCCCCGACGACTGGTTCCTCACCTGCCATTTCATCGACGATCAGGTCATGCCCGGCACGCTCATGTACGAGTGCTGCCTGCACACGCTGCGCATCTTCCTGCTGCGCCTGGGGTGGGTGGGGGAGTCGGATGAAGTGGCGTACGAGCCGGTCCCCGGCATCACCGGCCAGCTCAAGTGCCGGGGGCAGGTGACCGCTTCGACGAAGCAGGTTCAGTACGAGATCACCCTCAAGGAGCTCGGTTACGAGAATGGCGACGGCGCGCCCTACGCCATCGCCGATGCCCTGATGTCGGCCGACGGCAGGCCGATCGTGCGCATGACCGACATGTCGCTGCGCATGAGCGGGACGACGCGGGGGAAGATCGAGAGCCTGTGGTCCAAAGTCCAAAGTCCAAAGTCCAAAGTCCAAAGCCAGCCATCGCCAACCTTCAATCTGCAATCGACAATCGGCAATCCCTCTTCCCCAACCCCCAAACCCCAATCCCTTCCCCCTCTCTTCGACCGCCATCACATACTCGCGTTCGCCATCGGTAAACCTTCCGAGGCGTTCGGGGATCGGTACCGGGTGTTCGATCACGAGCGCAAGATTGCCCGCCTGCCGGGGCCGCCCTTTGCCTTCCTGGACCGGATCGTGACCATCGAGGGGTGCGAGCCGTGGAAGCTCGCAGCCGGGGGGGTGATCGAGGCGGAATACGATGTCCCGCTCGATGCGTGGTATTTCGCGGCCAACCGCCAGCGGGAGATGCCCTTCGCCGTGCTGCTCGAGGCGGCGCTTCAGCCGTGCGGGTGGTTCGCCGCGTACCTGGGTTCGGCGCTCACCAGCGAGGTGGACCTGCGCTTCCGCAACCTCGGCGGAAAGGCGACGCTGCACCGCAACATCACCCCGCAGTCGGGAACGCTGCATACGCGGGTGAAGATCACCAGCGTCTCGACCTCCGGAGGCATGATCATCCAGCACTTCGCGTTCGATATGCGCGACCGCGAGGGGGATGTCTACACGGGAACCACCTACTTCGGCTTCTTCACCGCGCAGGCGCTGGCGAACCAGGTGGGCATCCGCGACGCGGACCTGTACGTTCCCTCGGCGAACGATCGGGCACAGGCCAGGGCGTTTGATTATCCGCAGGCGCGGCCGTTCCCGGACGACCAGTGGCGGATGATCGACCGCGTGGAGCTGTTCGCGCCTCGCGGCGGCGCGCACGGGCTGGGGTTTATCCGCGGGGTGGCAAAGGTGAACCCCGAGGCGTGGTTCTTCAAGGCGCATTTCTATCAGGATCCCGTCTGGCCGGGTTCGCTGGGGCTGGAGTCCTTTATTCAACTTGTGAAGGTGGCGGCCTGGGAGCGGTGGGGGGGGGAGGGGTCTGGGGTTCTGGGTCTGGAGTCTGGGGTCGGGGAAAGGGAGTTGGGCGGGGAGTTCAGGACGATGGCGTTGGGGATGGGGCATGAGTGGGTGTATCGCGGGCAGATCATTCCCAGGGACAAGCGTGTGACCGTCGAGGCGACCATCACCGGCGTGGACGATGCCCGCCGGCGAATCACCGCCGACGGCTGGCTGAGCGTGGACGGGCGGGTGATCTATCGCATGAACGGGTTTGCCCTTACAATGCCCCCCGGACGATGAAATACTCGAAAGTCCACATCGAGGCCATGGGTTACGAGCTGCCGCCGGTGGTCGTGACCAGCGACGAGCTTGAATCGCGCCTTGCGCCGATGTACGAGAAGTTGCGCATCTCGCCGGGTCAGCTTGAGGCCCTGACGGGCATCTCGGAGCGCCGCTGGTGGGAGAAGGACCAGTCACTGACCGACGGGGCGATCAAGGCCGGCCGAAAGGCGCTATTGAAGACGGGTGTCAAGGCGGAGGACATCGGCGTTCTGATCTACGCCGGGGTCTGCCGGGAGCACTTCGAGCCCGCCACGGCCTGCGCGGTGGCGGACGCTCTGGGCATCAGCTCGGATGCCCACGTCTTTGACATCTCCAACGCCTGTCTTGGGGTCCTCAACGGGATCATCGACATCGCCAACCGCATCGAGCTGGGCCAGGTCAAGGCGGGGATGGTCGTTTCCTGCGAGTCCTCCCGGCAGATCATCGACATCACCATCGAGCGGATGCTCGCCGAACCTTCAATGGAGGTGTTCTCAAGCTCGCTGGCGACG
>JBGTFI010000697.1:0-3658 GCA_041747335.1 Phycisphaeraceae bacterium
ACCTGCGGTTCGCCGGTTCGCCACGTTCAAGTCGGTGCGCGCCGCGCTGGAACCAGCGTGCGCGGCTGTGGCGCGGATGGTGTTCGACATCCTCGGCGGCTCCGGCGGCGCGTCGCTGGGCGATGTCGCCCGTGAACAGCTCAGCGCGCTGGGGCTTGGGATCGCGTGGACGCATCGCCTCGGAACGACGGCAGAGCAGTTGCGGCGCGGTTGCGTCACGATCCCCCTGGATGATCTGTTGCGGGTGAAGCTGATCGAGAAGCAGTTCATCCAGCTCGTCGAGAGTCAATCCGCGGATCCGCGTCTGGACGAGTTGGTGAAGGTGCAGGCCGGGCGGGCGCGGAATCTGCTTCGAGGGGGCGCGAAGGCGCTGCCTCGGCTGGGCGATGAACGCTCGCAGCGCGCTTTGGCGACGCTGATTGCCCTGCACGAGTCATTGCTGGATCAGATCGATACCTTGGGGTGCGCGGCGCTTTGGTGTGCGCCGCGTCTGTCGGCGTGGGGTCGTCTTCGCGCGGTGCTTTGGGGGATGCGCCTGGTGGCGAAGGGGTAGCGTGGGCTTGGCGGGGCCGCTACAAAACCCCGATGAATCCCGTTATAATAAGCCCATGAAGATCGACGACATGCGACGTGAGTTCACACGGCAGGGCCTGGTTGAGACGGACCTCGCGCCGGACCCGATCGACCAATTCGCGCGATGGTTCAAGGACGCCTGCGAAGCCCGGCCGGGCGACTGGTTCGAGCCTAACGCGATGACGCTGGCCACGGCTTCGTCCGGCGGCGAGCCGTGTGCGCGGATCATGCTCCTCAAGGGCTTTGATGCGCGCGGGTTCTCGTTCTTCACCAACTATGAGAGCGACAAGGCGGCGCACCTGGCGCAGAACTCCCGCGCGGCGCTGGTGTTCTACTGGCCGATGCTCGAACGGCAGGTGCGCATCACCGGAACCGTCGAGAAGCTTTCGCGCGAGGAATCGCTCGCGTACTTCAACTCCCGGCCGTTGGGCAGCCGTATCGGCGCGATCGCTTCGCGGCAGAGCCGGGTGATTCCCAGCCGTCAGGCGCTCGAAGAGAAAGTGAAAGAGATCGCGGCGCGCTACGACGGTACGGATCCGCCGATGCCCGAGCAGTGGGGGGGGTATCTGCTTTGGCCGCGCGAGGTGGAGTTCTGGCAGGGGCGCGAGAACCGCCTTCACGATCGCCTGCGCTACTGCCGCACCGCGGGCGACCGCTGGATCATTGAACGGCTCTCGCCGTGAGAGACTCCGGCGCGCTCTCTACGCCGCCGACTCGATGGCGGTGTCGTTGAGGTTTTCTTCCCCCGCGAGGTCCGCCGGGCGCAGGAGCGTGTCCGCGCGGACGCGGCGCGCCAGTCGTCTTCCCAGAACGCGGGTGAGCTGTGCGGCGGGAATGCCGGTTCCGGGGCGCTTGACGGTCAGGTGTTCGCGGGTGAGGACGGTGCCCGCGGGCAGATCGCGCGCGGCGCAGAGGCTTTGCCTGCTGAGCGTGCGCACCTCGCGCTCGCAGGGGAGCAGGCGTTTTTCGATCGGCCCGCGCATGGTCTGCGTCTTGCGGATGAGCTGAACGTATCGGGCAAACTGGACGGAATCGAAGCTGGCGGCGTGGTCCGGCCCGGGCGCGGCGCGGTCGTGGGTGAGATGTTTTTCGATGAGGCACGCGCCGGCCGCGACGGCCAGCATCCCGGTGTGTTCGTCCATGGTGTGATCGGAATAACCGACGGGGACGCGGAGGTAATCAGCGATCGCTTGGATGCCGCCCAGGGCCGCGTCTTCGATGCGCGCGGGATAGGCTGAAACACACTGCATGGCCGCGAGGGGAATCTGTCGGGACAATTCGATCAGTGGCGCAAGCTCGCAAAGGTCGCACCCGCCGGTGGAGACGATCATCGGCCGGTTCACGCCCGCGAGCGCATCGAGAAGGGGCAGGTTCACCGCATCGGGCGAGGCGATCTTCACCGCGTCGGGCTGGAGCTGGTTCACCTGGCGCACCATCGCCGGGCTGAAGCAGGTGAGGATGAAGCCCATGCCGAGGTTTCGCGCCACTTCACCGACCTGAGCGACTTCCTCGACGGAAAGCTCAAGGGCGGCCAGCATTTCGAAGACATCCGGCGCTGCGGCGCGCTGGTAATCCGCCAGGGCGGCTTCACGGCTCAGCAGCATCCTGGGGTCGAACAGTTGCAGCTTGACCGCATCGGCGCCCGCTTCTCGGGCCGTCTTTGTCAGTTCAATCGCACGACTGAGGGATCCGTCGTGATTGACACCCAGCTCGGCGATGACGTACGCCAGTTGTCCTTTCGCGATCATCCGCCCGGCGATCTCAATGGCTGGGGACTTGAGCGATTGCCCGTGCCCCTGGCGGCGAAGCAGCGTCTCCGCGACGGCCAGGTCGGTCGCGTCATCGACATCCATCACCTCGCCCGGCTGGGTGACGATCGCCCGGCGATCATCACCCAGGAACGCGTGGGGTTGACCTTCGATCACGCGGAAGAGACTGTCGCGGCGGACGGCGATCAGCCCGGCGTCGAGCATGTAGACCGGGGGTAAGTCCTGGCGGCGGTAGATGCTGTTGGGCTGGTAGGGTTCGATCCGATCCTCATCCTGGCCGGTCAGGATGCGCATCCATAGCGGATGGATTTTGCCCACCGGGTAGACGCTCTGCACGCTGTCGCCCCCGGAAGTGAGCAGCTTCGCCAGACCGCGCTCGATCAGTCCGGCCGGGCGAAGCGGAATGTTGCCGTAGAGGATGACGACCGCGTCGAAACGCGAGCCAGTTCGCGCTTCGACGGTTTGGACGGCGTGCCTGGCCGCGGCGTCGACGGTGGCGGTGTCGTGGGCGAGGGAGTCGGGGCGCTGGATGGTGCGCACGCCGCGCGCTTGGGCAATGGCCGCGAGTTCCGGCCAGTCCGTGGACACCACCAGCTCATCGAGGCCGCGCGCGGCCTGAGCGTGCTCGATGGTGTAGTCGATGAGCGGCCTGCCGAGCAGGTGAACCATGTTCTTGCCCGGCAGGCCCTTGCTGCCTCTGCGGGCGATGATGATGCCGAGTGTCTTCATCCGTGGTGTTTCTCGCTCACTCATTTCAAGTGGGGCGTGCGTCCCGCCCGCCTCCTATCGGCCATCAGGGCCGGTGCCATTGATCGCACGCGGCGCACAGCGGCGAGGCATCCCACCGGCCGCGCAGATGAGCTTGGCGCCCTTCATCGGCGTTTCGCCATAGATGTTCCAGGGAATCCTTACGCGCGCTGCCCAGCGGCGCCCGGCCGAGCCAGTCCTGATCGCACTGCGCGACGGCCGCGCTCGAGAGAATGGTCATGCGACCGCCGAGCTGACGGCAGGGCTTGCGCGCGGGCGGGGCCATCTGAATGACGTTGAGGTCCGGCATCAGCCGGCAGCCGGTCGGCGCGGGATCGATCACCGCCTGCCCGGCGTAGTGCATCCATCGATCGAAGAAGGTTTCGAGGTCGCCCAGGGTGTCGGCCGTCTTGACCATGCGCGGGACGAGCCAGGGGACGCCCATGCGCGTGCCCGACTCGCGCCGCAGCCGGTTGCGCGTGTTGAGGAACCGCTCGAGGTTGGCTGTCGCCTGCGCGAAGAGTCGTTCACCCTCGCCCGGCGGCGAGTGGGCGCTCATCATCACCCGC
>JBGTFI010000698.1:0-1946 GCA_041747335.1 Phycisphaeraceae bacterium
AGGCGGCGCTCGCGGAGCTGAAGGCCGCCAACGCCGCGCTGACCACGCTCCAGGGCGAAACGCCGCTGATCCTGCCGATCGTGGACCAGCAGGCGGTGGCGTCGCTGGTGGGCGACTGGACCGGCATCCCGGTCGGGCGGATGATGAAGGACGAGATCGCGAACGTCCTCGATCTTGCCAGCACGCTGTCGAAGCGGGTGATCGGCCAGAACCACGCGATGGAGATGATCGCGAAGCGGGTGCAGACCTCGCGCGCCGGCCTCGACAACCCAAACAAGCCCATCGGCGTCTTCATGCTCGCCGGCACCTCCGGCGTCGGCAAGACCGAAACGGCGCTGGCGCTGGCGGAGGCGCTCTACGGTGGCGAACAGAACGTCATCACCATCAACATGTCCGAGTTCCAGGAGGCGCACACGGTCTCGACCCTGAAGGGCGCGCCCCCGGGCTATGTCGGCTACGGCGAGGGCGGGATCCTGACCGAGGCGGTGCGGCGCAAACCCTATTCGGTGGTCCTCCTCGACGAGGTGGAGAAGGCGCACCCGGACGTCCACGAGATCTTCTTCCAGGTCTTCGACAAGGGGCAGATGGAGGACGGCGAGGGGCGGCTGATCGACTTCAAGAACACGCTGATCCTGCTGACCTCGAACGTCGGCTCCGAGCTCATCATGGACATGTGCTCGGACCCCGAGCTGATGCCGGACCCGGAGGGGATGGCAAAGGCGATGCGCGATCCGCTGCTGAAGGTGTTCCCGGCGGCGCTCCTCGGGCGGATCGTGACGATCCCGTACTATCCGCTGAGCCCCGCGATGATCGCCGAGATCACGCGCCTGCAGCTCAACCGCATCAAGAAGCGGGTCGAGAACACGCATCAGGTTCCCTTCGCCTACTCCGACGCCGTGGTCGAGACAATCGTGGGCCGCTGCCAGGAGCTGGAGTCGGGCGGGCGCATGATCGACGCGATCCTGACCAATTCGATGCTGCCCGCCATCTCGACCGAGTTCCTGCGCCGGCTGATGGACGGCGTGAAGGTCGAGAAGGTCGAGGTCGGGATCGAGAACGGGGAATTCACCTATGCCTTCGGCTAATCGTCGCCCTGTCACGGCGGTGCGTAAGCATCGTCACAGCAGGGCAGTGACGGATCTTGGATAAGTGCCTTAACGTCAAACGCCACAATCTGGGGGTGTGAAATGAAGATCGACATCGCTGAGTGGAAGAAGGTCAAGGGTTATTTCGCCGACAAGAAGATCGACAGCTACATGACCGCGATACCGAAGCTGTATGCGACCTTCGCCAAGGACCAAACCGCGGCGAACGAGCGGATCATGGTCAACAACATCACGGCGTTGAAGAAGGAAGTCGACCGCGCGATCAAGGAGGCGAAGGGCGACAAGGAGAAGCTGACGGCGCTCGACAAGCTGATGAGCCTGATCGACAATGGCGAGAAGCAGATCGACGCCGACAAGGCTACCCACGCTCAGGCGCTGAAGGCGCATCTTGACCTCCGGGCCAAGACGCTCAAGGAATTCAAGGTTCACGAGAAGTCCGTGGCAAAACAGGTCTCGCTGATCGAGAAGTGCATCTCGGACATGAAGAACGCGATGAAGGCCAAGAGCAAGGACGAGACGCTGGCGCAGCGCGAGATCATGCTTGGTCACCTGCGGATTTCGGCCGGGCTCAAGGAGGACATGAAGCAGTCGCTGATCGCGGTGCGCAACCCGACAGGCGCCATGGCGACAGCGCTGAAGCATCTCAGCAGCGACGCGAAGAACAACGTTCTGGTGCCGAAGACCAACGAGATCTTCAATCTCAACAAGGCGATCGTCACCGCCCTCGGCAAGGCCGAAACCGACGGCCAGAAATGGGCCGATAACGCCCAGAAGGTCGCGCCGTCACTGAACTGACGGGGGCCCGGTGCGGCGGGCGGCAATGGGCGCCGCCGGTCGCGT
>JBGTFI010000699.1:0-2035 GCA_041747335.1 Phycisphaeraceae bacterium
GCCTCCACCGCCGCATCGACGTGCTCGTAAACCCCCGGCCGCGACGCCCGCGTGACCGACGGAGCGCTCACACCCGAACCCGCGGACCGCGAAACAGTCGCCGTCCCCGGCCCGAGCTGCCGAAGAACCTCCTCCACCACGCTGCTGATCAGTTGCTGTTGATCCATCGTATTCGGCTCTTCGTTGAACTCTATTTCACTGGCCGCCGTGTGTTCCGGGGTCGATCCGCCGCCCGCCGATCACCGCCTCATCCACGATCCCGATCACCACCGCGTCGGTCGGGGTCTTGCTGCATCCCTCGGCCATCCGGGCGCTCGAGCCCTGCACGATCAGCACGAGCTGCCCCTCCCCCGCCCCGATCATGTCCATCGCCACGATCGCCCTGCCGGTGACCTCGAACCGCCCGCCCCCGCCGTGCGAATTGGCCGCCAGCTTCGCGTCGTCGTAGTCCACCTTCAGCGGCTCGATGACCAGGAGCTTGCACCCCTTGATCGCCGGGTCTTTCGCGGTGGCGACGATGTGGCCTTTCACGCGGCCGAGGAACATGCGCGGGTCTCCGGGGTGCGAATGGGAGAAACGAAGGGCCTACAGCTTCGCCACGTCGTCGTGAGGGCGGGCAATCACGTTCACGCTCACCACCTCCCCCACGCGACGGGCCGATTCCGCCCCCGCGTCCACCGCTGCCTTCACCGCCGCCACATCGCCCTCCACCGTCACCGCCACCAGCCCGCTGCCTACGCGAGCCTGGCTGTGAAACTTGACGTTCGCGGCCTTGAGCGCCGCGTCCAGCGCTTCGATCGCGCCGATCAATCCCTTGGTTTCAATCGTTCCCAGTGCCTGCTGCGCCATCTCAAGAATCTCCTTACGCTTTCAGAACGTTCCGCTTCGTCGTATATCCAGTGGGGCGGGCGTCCCGCCCGCCTTCCTCATCGTCAGCCAGCACCCCCACCGTCTGCCGCGCCACCACCAGCTCTTCATTCGTCGGCGCGACCCAGATTTCCACGTTCCCCCCCGCGTCGATCCGGGCCTCGCCATCCCCCTTCACCGCCGCGTTCCTTTCGTCATCCAGCGAGATGCCCGCGAAGTCCAGATTCGCGCAAATCGCCCGGCGGATCGCCGCGCTGTGCTGCCCGATGCCCGCGGTGAAAACCAGCGCATCGGCCCCGTTCATCGCCGCCAGGTACGCCCCCACGTAATGCCGGCAGGACTCCACGAACGCCTCCACCGCCAGCTTCGCCCGCCCATCGCCCTTCGCGGCCGCGGCCTCGACCTCCCGCATGTCCGCGCTCACCCCCGACAAGCCCTTGAGACCCGCTTCCTTCCCGAGCTTCCCGAAGACCTCCTCGATCGTCATGCCCCGCTTGAGCAGCTTCAGTAGCGCGAACGCATCAAAATCCCCCACGCGGTTGTTGTGGAAGACGCCCGACTGCGCCGTCATCCCGAAGCTGTTGGCCACGCTCTTGCCGTCCTCGATCGCGCACACCGAGCACGACCCGCCCAGGTGCAGACTGATGATCCGCCGCGCCCCCGGAGCGATCTCCGCCAGGCGCTGCGTGATGTAACGGTGCGAGGCCCCGTGAAAACCGTACCGGCGGATGCCCAGATCCTTCGTCCACTCGTGAGCGATCCCGTATACCTGCCGGGCGGCCGGAATCGTCTGGTGAAACGCCGTCTCGAACGCCGCAACCTGCGGCGTATCGGGCAGGCGCTCCGCAAACGCCCGCATCGCCGCGATGTACGGCGGATTGTGCGCGGGGGCGACATCGGCGAAGGCCTGCATGGTTTCGAGCACGCGCTCATCCACACGCACCGCGCCGCTGATCGGCCCGCCGTGCACGGCCTTGAAACCGATCGCCGCGACATCTTCGATCCGCCCGATCGCGCCCTGTTTCAGCATAGCCGCGAGCAGCGTCTCAATCGCCTGCGCGTGGTCCATGAGGTCCGCCCGGCCGCGCTCTTCTCGCTCCCCGACGCGGACCGACCACGCGCTATCCCCCTGCCCGATGCGGTCGGCCGCCCCCGTCGCCAGCACCAC
>JBGTFI010000700.1:0-4617 GCA_041747335.1 Phycisphaeraceae bacterium
CGGCAAACGCTGGGACCTCGACCACGCCCAGGCCATGATGGGCCTCGAAGCCCTCCTGCAAAGCAACCAGTGGTCCGCCTGGTGGTCCCGCCGCCTCCAACAAGCCGCCTGAACACCACCCCCGGAAATTTGGGCAGACCCATTTCGTCGTCGGCTTCGATTTACTCTTGGCACGACAACACTTTGTGATTACAATCGCGGCTTACGTCGTACCCCGGCGCGGCTGGGCGTGATGGGAAGGGGCCGGTCGCCGGATTCAGGTTGTGCATCTCGAAACAGCGGCCGCCGCGGCATCCCTCCACGCAGAGGGGGCGATGGGTGTCGTATTTCGCGGTTGGCGTCCGCTTGAACGATTGGCGGGAAGGTCGGTCTGTGTGCGTCGCACCCGATTCCCCCCGCGAAAAAGGAGGAAGTCATGCATTGTTCGTGCCTGAATCGAAGCGGCAGGGTTCGAGTGTTCGCGGCGCTGGGTCTGGGGGGGATGTGCGCGGCCCCAGGTGCGATCGAACAGGGCGCGGTGGCGGGGATCATCCCGATCGCCAGTTCGAGCAGCCTCTTCACGAGCTACCCCGATGCGCCGGTGATGAACGAGCTGGGGCAGGTCGCGTTCCGGCAGATCAGTACCATCGTCATCATCGGCAATCCGCCGACGCAGTCGATCCGGCGGGGCGATGGGGAGTCGATCGTGACCATCGCGTCCACGGGCGGCGCGCCGGCGACGGGCGCGGGAACCTTCCTGTCGTTCAGTACGTCCGAAGGGGTATTCACGGACCTGGGGACGAAGATCTCGGACACCGGCTCGGTGATGTTCCACGCCATCATGCAGGGGACAGGCGTGAACAACTCCAACGACACCGGCATCTTCAGCGGCAGCGGCGGGTCGGCCGGTCAGGTGGCGCGGGAGGGGCAGACGGTCAGCATCGGCGGAACGAACATGGAGTACATCGGCTTTCACGCGATGTCGATCAACAACGTAGGGGAGCAGGCCTACCGGGCGGCGGTGGACGTGTCAGGGATTGTCGGGACAAAGATCGGCGTCTTCCGAAGGCAAAGCGGCACGCCGGTGCTGGTGGCGCGTCAGGACGACGCGGCCCCGGGCGGAGGAAACTTCCTGAGCCTGGCGTTCAACAGCGTGGTCGGGGGGGCGACCTACCAGGTGGACATCAACAACAACAGCCAGGGCTCGGCCAACCAGGTGGCGTTCTACTCCTCCCTCGACAACGCCACGCTGACGACGGACTCGGGATTGTACCGGGCATCGAGCCAGACGTCCGAGTTCCTTCATGCGCGCGAGGGGCAGTCGATCGGGGGATCATCGATCGCCTTCTTGAGCCATCCGGACCTCAACAATCTGAATCAGATCGCCTACTTCACGCAGCTCGCCAACGGGAACCAGGGGGTCTACCGTTCGAGCATCAGTGGCGGCGGCCTCGCGACGCTGCTGGTGGCGCAGGAGGGCGACTCGGACGCGGAGGGGGATGTGTTCACCAGCTTTGGATTCGAGCCGGTGCTCTCCAACACCGGTTGGGTCGCCTTCCGCGCGAACCTCGACAACAGCAACGATGAAGGGCTGTATCGTAAGTCGACCGGGGCGTCACTGACGCCCATCGCCAAACGCGGCGACGCGCCCGATGTTCCCGGGCCGGACAACAACTTCTTTTCCGACCTGACGGATTCGTTCTCCATCAATGACAAGAACCACGTCGCCTTCCTCGCGGAGGTGAGCCAGGGGTTCGTGACCTATGAGGGCATCTATGTCGGCGCAGGCGGGGGCAAGCAGCCGATCGAAGTCGCCCGCGTGGGGCATCAGATCAACGGCAAAACCATCACCGACCTCAAGGTGAATCTGGGGCGCGACACCGGCGGGAACATCGGGTTCAACGACAAGGCGCAGGTCGCCTTCTACGCCACCTTCAGCGACAACAGCAAGGGCATCTTCCGCTGGACGCCGACGCTCAAGATCACCACCCAGACCAACGACGCGAGCTACAACTGGAACAGCACCGGGGACTGGAACCTCTTCATGCTGCCCGATGCGACGTACGACGTGGCGATCGCGGACGACCCGACCAAGCTCCCGGTCGGAGGCGCGACGGTCAACGGGCCGACAGGCCCGACGACCGTGGCGAATCTATATCTCGGCGAGGAGCGGGGATTCAACTGGGGCGCGAACGTGCCCGATGTCGCGCTGTCGCTGCTGCACCCGTCGGGGTCCAGCCCGCTTGCGACCCCCAAATTGACGGTGGACGGGACGATGGACATCACCCGCAACGGAGTGCTGTTCGCGACGGACCAGACGATGTTCGGGAACTCCGTGCCGGTGCTCGATGTGAAGGGGGAGCTTGTCAACGATGGAGAAGTGGTGGTGACCAACGCCCGCGTCCGGGCCGGCGGGTTCGAGAACCGCGGGTTGATGCGCGGGCACGGGATCTTCGACGGCCGACTGAACAACGATAGCGGCGCCGAGGTGTCCGTGGGGATGGGGCAGACGCTGCTGCTTGAGAACACCGCGGATCCCGGCGACGCGGGGGAGAACCACGGGCTGATCCAACTCATGACGGAAGGGACGCTCGGCGTCTCAGGACGCCTGGTCAACGACTCCGACGGGCAGATCATGGTGGGACAGTTCGCCGAGGCGTCATTCGACGAAATGGTCAACTATGGAAACGTGTCGGGGCTGCTGGCCGCCCTGGTCGTGTCGTTCGGAGACTGGACGGGACACGGGGTCAGCATTCCCGACGGTGGAACGGTGTTGATCGGCGGAATCCTCCGTCCGCGGGAGAACATCATCGAAGAGATCCATTCGGCGGACTTCGACAGCGACCTGGAGATTCAGTCCACCGGCGGGTTGGCGATTGACTTCGCTCCCGACGGCGGCAGCCTGTTGCACGACCGGGTGCTGGTCTCCGGGGAGGCCCGCCTGGCGGGCGTGCTGAGCGTGGATGTCTGGGAGCACGCTTTCTCCTCCATGATCGACTCCGGGGACGAGTTTGAGATCATGACTTACGGGTCACGGGAGGGGAAGTTCGAGGAGTATGTCGGCCTGTTCCCGGCCGACGGCGAGTTGATCCTGGTCCCCCGATATACGGCCGGGGCGATGTCCCTGCTCGCGACGGTGCTCGGCGACATGAACGGCAACGGATTCCTCGATTCGTTCGACGTCGATGAGTTCGAGCTGGCGCTGGCGGACAAGGACGCCTACCTCGAGCTGGTGGGGCTTGACCCGGACATCGTCGGGGACATGGACGGAAACGGCGTCCTCAACGCCTTTGATGTCAGTGTGTTCGAGGCAGTTCTCGCGGCCGCGGCGACCCCTGTCCCGGAGCCGGCCTCACTGGCGATCCTGGGACTGGGGGGGTTGGCGGGTCGGCGGCGACGGACGAGAGGAGGGACCGAGGCAGAGTCCTATAAGAGGATTTGATGCGCAGCGGGCTAGATTCTCCAGATTTACGCGCCCGTTTGGGATACAATGTTCACGCGCAGGCTTGGGAGTCGTGGAGGGGACCATGGACGCGGCCGGCCTGCTGGCGAGAGCGTTGTACCATGTCCTCAACCAACGGTCACGTCAGTTTCTCGTGCAGCAAGTGCTCGCAGCCGATCCGCTTGCGCAGTGAGTACGCCGGAAAGCAATGCCGGTGCAGGAATTGCGGGCACGAGATGACCATTCCGGTGAAATCCGCGGAGGATTCGGACCTCGGCGGTTCGGACACCGCGGCCAGGAAATACCTCGGAAGGAAGCGCGAATTCCGCCAGATTCCCCGATGCCCGGGCTGCAACGCCCGGCTGGTGCTGATCGGGGCGATGAAGGCCCAGCCGATGCTCCGCTGCGGGCATTGCGGGGAGGAGTTTATGAACCAGTTCTTCGACCGTGAGAAGAGCGATGAGTCCGCCGGTCCGGGGGGCGTGGGCATCTCCGAGGAGCTTCGGGAGTCCTGGAAGGGGATCTTCGGGGGCAAGGGCGGGTGATCCGGGTTTCGGATCGGTCGCCCGGGGCAAGTTTTCGCCTCGATCGCGATTTTTTCCCGGCGTGAGGGGCGAAAACGTGGTAAAATGGAGAGTCGGTCGCCCCGCCGCGGGCCTCGGCGCTTCGTCGGCGGGGCGCTTCCCGCAACGACCTCTTCTTTTCTGATCGCCAGGCAGCACGTGGAAGTGATGGAAAGCCGACCCGGATTCCTTATCGTCACCTGGGGGCCCAACAAGGGCACCGTGATCCCGCTGAAGCTGGGTCAGCGGGTGTGGATCGGGCGGCGCAACGATTTCTTCCCGCAGACCGATTCGAGGATGTCCCGGATCCACTTCCGGCTTAAGCCGCACCAGGACTCGTGGGTGCTTGAGGACCAGCGGTCAAGCAACGGAACCTTCCTCAACGGTAAACCCATTCAGGGACCGCAGATATTGGCAGACGGGGATCTGATCCAGGCCGGCCGGACGCTCATCGCGTTCTGCCGGATTGCCTTCGACGCCTTGGCCTTGGCGAGCGCCCCCGATGGTCAAGACGGCGCGGAACAGGCGGACGGCGTGACCGCGCAGGTGGCGGTGAAGGCGAAGGGGGACTTCTGGCCTCGCATGTTCCGCTTCCGCAAGGCGGCGGCGGCGGGGAGCCCGGCGGTTTCACCG
>JBGTFI010000701.1:0-4658 GCA_041747335.1 Phycisphaeraceae bacterium
CACGTCGCCGCCAAGCAGGCCATCGCCAGGCACGTCGCGGCCGAGATTCAGCCCCACATGACGCTGTTCCTCGATGGCGGTTCGACGGTCATCTATGCGGCGCGGGCGATCATCGCCCGCCCGCTTCAGGTGGTGACCAACAGCCTGGCGATCGCCCACCACTTCGCGGACGATGAAGAGGTTGAGCTGGTCCTCACCGGCGGGTACCTCTACCCCCGCGCGGGGGTGACCGTCGGACCGATCGCCACCGGGTGCCTTTCGGACCTGCACGCGGACCTGTGCCTGTTCAGTCTCGCGGCCATCCACGAGGACGCGGCCTACAACATCAACATGGACATGGCCCGCGTCGAGCAGGTCATGATGCGCCAGGCGGCGCGCTCGATGCTGCTGATGGATTCGAGCAAGTTCGGCCGAAAAAGCCTGGTCCGCGTCTGCGGGCTGGACGAGGTGGACCGCATCGTCACCGACGCCGGCATCGACCCCGCCTGGCGCGATCGCCTAGGCGACCGCCTGGCGGTCGCGGAGGGGTGAGGCGGGTGATCGCCCCCCCTCTCGCCCTGGTTCACGTTCCTTTCTATCATGCCCGGTCATGCAGGACATTGACGCCGCCGTTGAGATGCTGATGCGCGGGGTGGAGGCCGTCTACACGCCCGAAGAGCTTCGCCGGAAGCTCGCCCTGGGCAGGCCGCTGCGGGTGAAGCTCGGGCTGGACCCCACCGCCCCGGACATCCACCTGGGGCACACCGTCGTCCTGCGCAAGATGCGGCAGTTTCAGGACCTCGGCCACAAGGCCCTCCTGGTCATCGGGGACTACACAGCCCGCATCGGCGACCCCACCGGGCGGGACACAACCCGCCCCGTCCTCGACGAACCCGCCATCGAGGAAAACGCCCGCACTTACCTCGAACAGGCCGGGAGGATCCTCGATACCTCCCCCGACAAGCTCGAGGTGCGCCGCAACTCCGAGTGGCTGGGGACGCTTTCGTTCGCGGATGTGCTGCGGCTGGCCGGTCAGGTGACGGTGCAGCAGATGCTCCACCGCGACAACTTCAAGAAGCGCATGGAATCCGCCACCGAGATCATGGTCAGCGAGTTCATGTACCCGATCATGCAGGGGTACGACTCGGTGGTGATTCAGGCCGATGTCGAGCTGGGCGGGACCGACCAGACCTTCAACAACCTCATGGGGCGCGAACTCCAGTCCAAGGCCGGGCAGGAAAAACAGATCGTCCTGATCATGCCCATTCTCGCGGGGCTCGACGGCCGGGAGAAGATGAGTAAGAGCAAGGGCAACTACGTCGGCGTCACCGATCAGCCCGATGACATGTTCGGGAAGATCATGAGCATCCCCGACAACCTCATGCCCAATTATTACGAGCTGCTCACCGACCTGCCCCGCGACCGCGTCAAGAGCCTCCTCAACCCCGATGATACCCACCCGCGCGAGGCCAAGGACGTGCTGGGGCGGGTGATCGTCGAGGCGTTTCACACGCGATCAGCCGCGAACACGGCTTCGCAGGAGTTCCGCCGCCGCTTCCGCGAGCACGAGCTTCCCAGCGACCTCGAGACGAAGCGCGCCTCGGCCTCGCCGATCGCCATCGTCACGCTGGTGCGCGAGGTCGGGTTCGCAGCCAGCAACAGCGAAGCCCGCCGTCTGGTGGAACAGGGCGCGGTCACGCTGAATGATGAAAAAATCGCGGACCCGGCCGCGCAGGTGGTCATCGACGGCGAAGCGATCCTGAAGGTGGGCAAGCGCCGGGTGTGCAAAGTGGTCCACAACGAGCCGTGCGCGTAAGCAAGCGGAAAACGGTAGGTCAGGCCTTGGCCTGACAGTCAGTCAAACGATGCACGCTCCCGTCAGGCCAAGGCCTGACCTACTCATTACGCCTCGGGCGTAAAACCCAGCACGATGTCGAACTTCGCCGCCAGCTCCCCCGCGCGCGAATCGGGGATCGGTGCGAAGTCCACGATCACCGACTGCCGGGCCTTGTCATCACGAATGCCGCGCAGCAGCCCGTCCCGTTCGTTCTGCGCTTCGCCTTTGATGTAGCATTGGGTGGTGAACTTCTCAGCGCCCTTGATCTTCACCGCGAAGTGGATGTGCGGCGTTCTTCCGGGGTAGGGAACGGGCTTGACGGTGCGGAAGTAATACTCGCCGCTCGAAGCGGTCATGAACCGTCCGAAGCCCTGGAAGTTCGCATCGCGCTTCTGCCGGTCGGAGCTGCCTGAGTGCAGGTAGACGCCCTTCCCATCGACCTGCCAGATTTCGACCAGCGCGTTCTTCACCGGTTCGCCGCGGCTGTCGAGGATGCGGCCGGTCAGGTGCGTCACCTCCCCCACCGCGGGCGTGAGCGCATCGTTGACGATGATCAGGTCGTTGTCCGTATCGAGCGGAAGGTGGTCGGGGTAGAACGGCCCCTCCGTCTGGCGGGGCGTCTGGACCAGCGCCTCGGCGAACGCGCCGGGCACGAACATCGCCGCGGCGCCGAGTGTCAGGCCCTGAAGGAAGCTTCGACGATCCGGATAGGGGTGGAAGGACGACATGGTGCGGCTGGCCTTTCTGGGAACGGCGCGCGAAGCACGACCTATTGTATCGTAGCCAGCCGGGCGGGAAAGCTTCCCGCCGCGCCCGTCAGGTCGCCGCAGAAGATCAGGCCCGGTGAGCAAATGGTCAGCGGGTTTGGGGGTGTCGTATGATACTCTTGAGTTTTCCGCGCCTGTGGCGCGCCCGTCGCGGGTCGATTCATGTGAGGAGCCCCATGGAAGCAACTTCACCAGCCCCCCGTCCGCGCCGTCCCGGTGCGCGATGGGCCGCCTTGCTGATCGTTCTATCCGTGCTCTCCCCCTTGGCGGGCACGACCTTCGCCCAGGCCTGGCCGACCTATCAGCACGATCCGCAGCGAAGCGGAATCGCATCCTGCTCGCTCGCCGCGCCGCTGCACGAACAGTGGCGCTACGAGGCCATGCACGCCCCGAAACCCGCCTGGCCTCCACCGGCCGTGCGCGACATCTGGAACCAGGTCACCTCCCACCCGCGCGTCACCTTCGACCGCGCCATGCAGCTTGTCGCCGGCGACGGACGTGTCTACTTCGGCTCCTCGGTCGATGGCCGCGTCGTCTGCCTCGACTCCGCCAGCGGCCGAATCGTCTGGGAGTACTTCACCAGCGCCCCGATCCGCCTGGCGCCCGCGCTGGCGAACGGGAACATCTACTTCGGCGGAGATGACGGGCTGGTCCACTGCCTCGATGCCGCCACCGGCGAGACGGTGTGGACGTTCCGCGCCGCGCCCACCGACCGGCTGATCCCCGGCAACGACCGCATCATCAGCTCCCACCCGGTGCGCACGGGCGTGCTGGTCGAAGGCGATCGCGCCTACTTCGGCGCCGGGCTGCTCCCGACGGAAGGGGTGTACCTGTACGCCGTCAACGCGAACAACGGTGAACTGATCTGGAAGCAGCAGGCGGACATCTCCCCCCAGGGCTTCCTGCTCTCCTCGCGGGACCACCTCTACGCCCCCACCGGACGAACCGCCCCGGCGGTGTTCGACAAGCAGACCGGCAAACTCCTGCACCAGCTTGAAGGCAGCGGCACGACCTTCGCGCTGGTCAGCGACGACACCCTCACCTACGGCTACGGGCGCGGGTCCGAAGGGCTGCAATCGGTGCGCGGCGGCGAAAGAGTCAGCCTGGCGTGGATCGAAGGCACGCACCTGATCATCCGCGGGCACATGGCCTACTCGTTTCACAATAACTCGCTGCGCGCCATCGACCGCGCCCGCCTGATCGAACTCACCGCCGTGCGCACGCAACTCAACGCCGACCGCCAACGTCTGGCCGGGGCGATCAAGCAGGCGGGCGATGCCCCGCAAGCCGAAGCCTTGCGGCAGCAGTGGAGCCAGCTCGGCATCGAACTCGAAGCCAACGGTCAGGCCATGCGCGACTGCCTCATGTGGCAGGTCGATTGCCCGCACCCCTACGCGCTGATCCTCGCGGGCGATGTCCTGGTGGCCGGTGGCGATGAAGCGGTCGCGGCCTACGACCTGGGCAGCGGCGCGGAGGTCTGGAGCGCCCCCGTCCGGGGCAAGGCGTACGGCCTGGCCGCCGCGGAGGGCAGACTGCTCGTCAGCACCGATCAGGGCGTCATCCACGCCTTCGCCGGCGCGGTGGATGGCGAATCGGCACTGGTCGCCGAGAAGCCGTCGAACGTTGCCCATGCGACCGAGGCTGCGAAGCTGATCGAGACCGTCGCAACTGCGATCATCGAACGCGCCCCCATCGCCACGCGACCCGGCTACTGCCTCGTACTCGGCGATGACGACGGCCTGCTCACCGAACGTCTCGCACAAGCGGGCGGGATGTTCATCGTCGTCCATCAGCCCGACGAGCGCACGGCAGACACCCTCCGCAAGCAGCTTCACCGCGCGGGACTGCTCGGCACCCGCGCCTCGGTCCACACCGGATCGCTCCAAGCCCTGCCCTACACCGACTACTTCGCCAACCAGATCGTCCTGGCCCCTGGAAGCGCCGCGGTTGATCACCTCCGCACTCTGGCGGCGGACGGCTACCGCGTGCTGCGCCCCTCCGGCGGGCAGGTACGCCTGATCACCGTCAATTCCACCGACCGCGCATTGGTGGGGCGGGCGGCCCGCCCGGCCAAC
>JBGTFI010000702.1:0-4054 GCA_041747335.1 Phycisphaeraceae bacterium
ACCGCACGTGCCGCTGCGCGTAGAGGAGTACCGCGTGCCTGGCCTTGCGGTCGTCGGCGTGACTTGCCACGAGCGAGACGAGCGTCTCCCGGGCCCCCGCGAAATCGGCCTGTGCCTGCTGAACTTCGGCGAGCATCAGCAGGGCGTCGCGATGCTCCGGGGCGGCGCCGAGCACGGCCCGGACGCGGCGGTCCGCATCCTGTGTGTCTCCCGCCTCGAGCGCCAGCCGGGCCTCACGGAGCTGCCTCTCGGGCGAGTCCCCGCACCCGGAAACCACCTACACCCCGGCAGCGAGACAGAGAATCAGCAGCATCCAGACCCGCGGTCGCGGGCGGCAAAACCCCCGGGACATAGCGGCGCTCGGTTCGGTCCTTGACACGATGAAACACCCCTTGGGACATCCTCCGGCGGATGGGCCCGCTCCCCGGGCAAGACGCTGACCGGTACTACATCGGCCGATTATACGCGGTTCGGTAACGCGGCCAGGCGGAGGCGGGATTTCACCGCCGATTGACTCTTTATTTATACTGCACGTCCAAGCGCAGGCGCCGCGACGCAACTCCGTCATTTCAAAAGGAGCCGACATGCCCACCTACACCACCGCCGACCTCCGGAACCTCGCCCTCTTCGGCAGCGGGGGCGCCGGCAAGACCACCCTCGCCGAAGCGATCATGCACAGTGCGGGGGTGATCGGGCACCTGGGCCAGGTCGAGAAGGGCAACACCCTCAGCGACTTCACCGACGAGGAAAAACGCCATAACCACTCCCTCTTCAGCAGCATCCTTCACTGCGAGCACCAGGGGAAGCACATCAACCTCATCGACACCCCCGGCTTCGCGGACTTTCTCGGACAGTCCCTGTCGGTCCTCCCGGCGATCGAAACCGCCGTCATCGTCATCAACGCCGCGGCGGGCGTCGAACCGGTCACACGGCGCATCATGGAGCGCGCCGGCGACCGAAACCTCTGCCGGATGATCGTCATCAACAAGATCGATCTCGAGAACCTCGACCTTCCCACGCTCCTGGATCAAGTCAAGGAGAGCTTTGGGAGCGCCTGCCTGCCGATCAACCTCCCGGCCGAGGGCTGCTCGAAGGTGATCGACTGCTTCTTCAACAACGAAGGCAGGAGCGACCTGGGGCCGGTCGCCGACTATCACACCGCGATCATCGACCAGGTGGTCGAAGTCGATGAGGATCTCATGGCCATGTACCTAGAGAAGGGCGAGGTCACCCCCGAACAGCTCCACGACCCCTTCGAGAAGGCGCTGCGCGAGGGCCATCTCGTGCCCATCTGTTTCACCGCGGCGCGTCCTCACGCAGACCCTGAGCAGCCCATCGGCGTACGCGAACTGATGGAGATACTCGTCAACCTCGCGCCCAGCCCGCTCGAGGGAAATCCCCGCCCGTTCATCCGCGGCCAGGGCGCTGACAGTGAGGAGTTCCATGGGACGCCGGACCCGGACCAGCACGTGCTGGCCCACGTCTTCAAGGTCGTCAACGACCGGTTCGGGAAGCTCGCGGCCTTTCGGGTCCACCAGGGCAGCGTCCGCAAGGACACGCAGCTTTACGTCGGCGACGCACGCAAGCCCATCAAGGTGGGCCACCTGTATCGGGTTCACGGCAAGGACCACGTCGAAGTGGACGGCGCCATTCCAGGGGACATCGCCGCGCTGATGAAGTCGGACGAGGCCCATTACAACGTCGTGCTCCACGACGATCCGGGGGACAACCACATCCACCTCAAACCGCTGGCGCTGCCCGATCCGATGTTCGGACTGGCGATCGAGGCCAGAAAACGCGGCGACGAGCAGAAGATCGCCGACTCGCTCAACAAGATCCGCGAGGAAGACCCCACCTTCCGCGTTCGGCGGGATCCGGTCACCCATGAGACGGTCATCTCCGGCGTGGGGGAGCTTCACCTGCGGGTGATCCTCGAAAAGCTCAAGGACCGCTACGGGGTCGATGTGGACACCAGACCCCCCAAGATCGCCTATCGCGAGACCATTTCCACCAAGGCCGAAGGGCATCATCGCCACAAGAAACAGACCGGCGGAGCCGGACAGTTCGGGGAAGTGTTCCTGCGGGTCGAGCCGCTGGAGCGCGACGCGGGCTTCGAGTTCGTCGATGACACGTTCGGCGGGTCGATCCCCCATCAGTACATCCCGGCGGTGGAAAAGGGCGTGCGGCAGGTTCTCGAAACCGGCGCGATCGCTGGGTATCCGCTCCAGGACATCCGCGTGAGCGTGTACGACGGAAAGCACCATCCGGTCGATTCCAAGGAGGTCGCCTTCGTCACCGCGGGCAAGCGAGCCTTCCTGGACGCGATCCAGAAGGCCAAACCCACGATCCTCGAGCCGTGCGTGCTCATCGAGGTCACCGTCCCCAACCAGTACATGGGCGACATTACCAGCGACCTTTCGGGCAAGCGCGGGCGCATCCAGGGCACGGACATCCTGGGGGGCGATCAGACCACCATCCGCGCGATCGTCCCTCTGGCGGAGGTGATGAACTACCAGAACCAGCTCAAGAGCGTCACCGGCGGGCAGGGCAGCTTCACCATGCAGTTCAGCCACTACGATCCGGTGCCGGGCAACCTCCAGCAGCAGATCGTGTCTGCGTATAAACCCCGCGAGGAAGAGGATTAGGGAAGGAATTGGGAGCCGGGATCAGGCGGGCGGGCGTGGTCCGTGAGTCCGCGCCGGGCATGAATGACGAATGCACGAATGCACGAACCCGACGAAACCACACCCGATGCCTCCTCACCAGACGCCACGCCCCCGCCCGCGGCGGAGAACGAGGTTGAGCTTGCCCCGGGTGTGCGATTGCCCGCTTCGGCGCTGAGGTTCTCCTATGCCCGAAGCTCCGGGCCGGGCGGCCAGAACGTCAACAAGCGCGCGACCAAGGCCCGGCTCAGCGTCCTGATCGACGACCTTCGAAAGGTCATGCCCCCCGCCGCGGTGGGGCGCCTGCTCCGCCTGGCGGGCCCCGCGCGCGTGACGCGGGAAGGCGAACTGTCGCTGACGGAGGAAGGCTCTCGCTCACAGCACGCCAATCGCCGCGCGTGCATCGCGCGACTGGCGGACCTCGTGCAACGGGCGATGGTTCCGCCGCGCCCGCGCAAGGCCACGCGGCCGACGCTCGCATCCAGAAAGCGCCGCGTCGAAACCAAGAAGAAGCGTGCGCAGGTGAAACGCCGACGGCGCGGCCCTTCCACCGCGGGCGATGATGGAGATTGAATCCTGAATAAATGACTCAAGCTTCGCGGCCCGCGCTGCCGATAAGTTTGAACAATATTCAATTGAGTCTTGACGCGCGGCGTGTCGCCGCGTTAAATTGACGAAAGCTCCGAGGTCGCTCAGAAAAGGAAAAACGCCATGGCAAAGAAGAAGTCGACCAAGAAGAAGACGACTCGCAAGAAGGCCGGGAAGAAGAAGGCCGGAAAGAAGAAGGCCGGCAAGAAGAAGGCCGGCAAGAAGAAGGCCACTCGCAAGAAGGCCCGTCGCCGCAAGACCAAGGCGATGTGACGCATCGGGGGGATCACACCGGCACGAGGCCGACGATCCCCGACCCACTCAATCGCCGCGGCGCCGCTCCGAAACTGGCGCCCGGCAACTCGATTCTCTAACGCATCGAACCTCGGAGACTGAGCAAGACAGGGCGTCCCACGCGGGACGCCTTGTTTTTTACAGGCTTGAAGGTGTAGGGTCCGCTATTGCGGACCAATCGGCCTTAGAACAAGTCGACGCAGCAGAGCCCAGCGCGGCTTACACCCTCCCCGCGGCGACCTGGCCTGAATGGGGTCCGCAATAGCGGACCCTACAGAGGCCCGATCAGACATGGTCCTGCCTGCCCAGCCACAGCGGCAGAGGACACCAGGCATCGAGGATTCGGGCGTCGCCTTCGAGCATGACGAGCTGTCCGGGCTTCACCGGACCGAGCAGTGCCCGCGTCGCCAGGGCGGCGGACAGTCGCAGCGCCGGCGGCTCATCCGTGCGAGTCACCCTCGCCAAGCCGTCGCGCACCTCAACCCGCAGCGCCTGGACCTCTCCCTCGA
>JBGTFI010000703.1:0-1722 GCA_041747335.1 Phycisphaeraceae bacterium
GCTGCGCGTCCTTGACCTCCAGCACCGCCTGCTGCGCCGCGTTCTGGTACGCGATCACCGCCTGCTGACGCTCCAGCCGACGCTGCGTGTAGAGCGCCTCGGGCCCGCGATTGCCGATGGGCGCTTCGAACTGCGCGCCCACCAGGTAATCAATGAACTCCCCCTCGCCCAGGTTCGCGTAGGCCTCGTCGATCGAGTCCGCCACGCCGTTGTAACGGATCCCTGCCGTCACGTTCAGAACCGGAAGCCGCGCGTTGTCCGCCACGCGCTGGAGCACCGAAGCGTCATCGATCTGGAGCAGCGCCCGCCGGACTTCAGGCCGATGACGAAGCGCCGCCGTCACCCCGTCGAGCAGGCTGTAGGTGATCGGCGCGTCCGCCGGGGTGTCGATCGGCGCGATCAGCGTCTCCCCGGTCAGCGGCAGGTCGGGCGAGTTCATCAGCCGCTTGAGCACGTCCGAGGCCTGCCTCACCCGCGTCCGCGAGGTGATCACTTCCGTTCGCCGCTGCTGTTCCCGCGAGACCACGTCCGTGTACGTCGCCGGCGAGACGTCGAACTCCTGCCTGGGCTTCATCACCCGCCGCTCGCGCTGCGTGTCGCGCCACAGCTTGGTGCGCACCTTGAGATCCTGAATCGCCAGCACCAGCTCCCAGTACGCCTGCTCCGACGCGAACGCCGCGTCCATCAGCGTCCGGCGCATGCTCTGAACGTCCTGCTTCTTCGAGCTTTCAAACAGGACGATCTGCGCCCGGTTCACGTCCGAGCCGAAGTTGCGCAAAAGTGGTTGCGACACCTGCAGCAGCACGTTGCTGTCGTAATACGGATTGGTGACGAACTGCGACGGATCGGCGTAGTTGTGAGCAAACTCCGTCTGAACCACCATCTGGGCCCCGGTGGTGAATGTCTTTCGGATGCCCGTCGTGAAACTGGCGTTCTCAACCCGCTGATTGTTCACCAGGAAGCTCAGCCCTGGCACACCCCCGATCGCCCCCAAACTCGGCGGACGTGGGATGTCGAGCTTCTGGTAGTCGATATTGTGGAAGAACACCGCGTCGAAGACCGCCTCGGCCTGCTGCACGCGCGACTCCCCGATCGCAGGTTGCAACCGTGCCGCCGCCACCCCCAGGTTGTTTTCGATCGTCGCCCGGATCACCTCCTGAAGGCTCATCACCACCTGACCCGACTGCTCCTCCCCCATCAGGTCCGGACCCATCTCGAGTGCCAGTTGGGCGTAGGCCGGCGGGCCGCTCATGGCATCCAGTTCGCGCAACCGCTGGGGCGTCAGGTCCGCCTCGACCTCGCTCGGATCGCGCGACTGCTCGATCGTCTTCGCCTGGCTGACCGAGTCCTGGTACAGCCGGCTGGTTGCCGCCAGCCGCTCGCGCAACGCCTGCTCCATCGAGCGTTCCAGCGGCGTCGTACACCCGGCCAGACCCCCCACGCCCACCGCCACGAACGCCCCGGCCGCCAAGACTCGCTTTCCGCTCATGGAGTTGTCCCTCTGATCGTGACCCGTAACCGGGCCGACTATAAGACCCCCGCCAATCCCCGTCAAAGAAGCGACTTCCCGAAAGACCCGCCCGGGTGCATGACAGCCCAGGCGGGGGTTTTGCCGATAGGTTGTGGGTGGGGCCGCTATGGATGGCGGCCTGGGTGTGGGTTTGTCACGGAGGTGCATCATGGCGGCACGGACGACGCGGCAGGCGGCTCGGGATCGGGTTC
>JBGTFI010000704.1:0-4627 GCA_041747335.1 Phycisphaeraceae bacterium
GATGGCCATGCCAAGCTGCGTGCCCGTCCCCAGGCCCGCGTGCGGCCTCGGAATGCGCACCACCTCGATCGAGACGCCGCGCGGCGCATCGGAATGCTGTTCGATGAAGCGCTCGGCGAACGCAGCCGCCTTTTCCGCCAGCGGCCCGGTGGCGTGTACCCGTCCATCGGGCGCATCGCCCAGGCGCACGACGATGTCAGGCCGGCGCACCATCAACCCCACGCCGCCGAATTGCCGATCCCCCGCCTGCCCGTAGGCGAGCAGGCCGAAGTGCAGGCGACAGGGAGTGTGGATTTGGAGGAGCATGGAGGGAAGCACGCAGGGATCAGACGGCAGCGCCCGCCGGTTGCAACGTGATGCCCATCTCGGCGAGGGTCTCCCGGATCGCACCCAGCAGGGCGCGCATGTCGGCCTCGAACAGCCTGCCGATGTGCCCGATGCGAAAGCAGTCGGCATTGGAAACCTTGCCGGGATAGATCACGTAGCCCTTGTCGTTGAGCTTCGCGTAGAAGTTCTCGAAGTGGAACTTCGGATCGGCCGGATATCGGAACGAGGTGATGATGTGGCCCTGAAGGTCCGGCCGCAAGTATTCCTCGAAGCCCATCTTCCTCATGCCCTGGGTGATGACGCGGTGGTTGGCCTTGTACCGCGCGGCCCGGCCGGCGGGCCCTCCTTCAAGCTCCAGCTCGCGCAGTGCCTGCGCGAACGCCAGGATCGTGTGCGTCGGCGGGGTGAATCGGAATTGCCCGTTGGATTCCAACCCCTTCCACTGCGCCAGCAGATCGAGGCTCAGCGACCGTGCGTAACCGGCGGTCGCCTCCAGCGAAGCGCGCTTGCAGACCACGAACGAAAACCCCGGCACGCCCTCAATGCACTTGTTGGCGGACGAAACGAGGAAATCGATGCAGCACTCCTCGAGGTCGAACTCGACCGCGCCAAAGGCCGACATCGAATCCACGAGGTAAACCTTCCCGTGCTTGCGGGAGATCTCTCCGACCTCATCGATGGGGTTCATGATGCCCGTCGTGGTTTCGCAGTGGACGATGGCGATGTGGGTGATGTCCGGATCGGCCGCGAGGGCGCGGTCGATGCGGTCGGGGTCGGGGGTCTGATCCTCAGGCCAGTCGAGCACGTGCTTCTCAATCCTCAGGACATCGCACATCCTGGCGATGCGCTGGCCGTAGGCGCCGTTGACGATGACCATCACCTTGCCGTCCGGCGGCACGGCCGAGCCGATGGTCGCCTCGATGCCGAACGTCCCGCTGCCCTGCATGAGCACGGCCTCGTAGCCGCCCTCGCGCGAGACGCCCGCGGCCTTAAGCAGCCCCTCACGGACGTGGCGGATCGTCTCGATGAACTCGAAATCGCGCGAGCCCAGATCGCGCAGCATCGCCTGCTTGATCGAAAGGCTGGTCGTCAGCGGGCCGGGCGTGAACAGCGGTTTGTCTTTGGCGGTGGGAAGCATGGGTGCAGGGGGTAGGGTGTGGGGTGTAGGGTTTGGGGCAATGCACGAATGACGAATGACGAATGACGAATGCACGAATGCACGAAAAGCGGCGCTGTGGGGCGGGTTTCATGGACTCAAGACTCAAGACCCAAGACTCTAGACCTGCCCTACCACGGCAGGCTGAAGGTTTTGACGTTGGTCATGTACTTGATGGCCTCGATGACGCCTTCCTTGATGCCCAGGCCGGAGTCCTTGATCCCGCCGAAGGGCGATGATTCGATGCGGAATCCGGGAACCTGGTTGATGTTGACCGTGCCGGTGCGGAGCTTCTTGACCACGTGGATCGCCTTGGCAAGGTCGTTGGTGACCACGCCGCTCGACAGCCCGAACCGCCCGGAATTGATCCAGTCGATCCCGTCATCGAGATCCCGGATCTTCACAATCGGCGCCAGCGGCCCGAACGATTCCTCGCAGACCATCTCCACATCCCGCGGCACATCCGCGATGACCGTCGGCTCAAGCAGCGCGCCGGTGCGCTTGCCGCCCAGGAGCACCTTCGCGCCGTGCTTGACCGCGTCCTTGACGCGGCTCTCGAGCGTGACGGCCGCCTGCTCGTTGATGACCGTGCCCACCAGCGTCTTCATGTCCGCTGGGTCGCCGCATATGTATTCCTTTGACTTGGCGACGAACTTCTCGGTGAACGGCGCGAGAATCTTCTCGTGGACGAGCACGCGCTTGACGGCGGTGCAGCGCTGCCCGGAGTTACGGTAGCAGCCCTCGGCCGCGAGGTTCGCGGCCAAATCCAGGTCCGCATCCTCCAACACGAACAGCGGCGAGTTGCCGCCAAGCTCCAGGCACAGCTTCTTGTACCCGGCGATGTGTGAAATACGCTTGCCGATCGCCACGCTCCCGGTGAAGGAGACCAGCTCGACGCGCTCGTCACGGATCAATGGCTCGACGACCTCGGCCACATCGCCCATGATGACGCTGAGCATCCACCCAGGCAGCCCGGCCTCGTAGAGCAGCTCGACAAAGCGGATGGCGGTCAGCGGCGTCTTTTCCGAGGGTTTGAGGATCATCGGCGCCCCGGCCGCGATCGCCGGTGCGACTTTGTGCGCCACCTGGTTGAGCGGATGGTTGAAGGGCGTGATCGCCGCCACCAGTCGCAGTGGATCACGCACGGTGAAGATCTTGCGGTTCTTGCCCTGGGGGGAGATGTCGCAGGAGAAGATCTGCCCATCATCCTTGAGGGCTTCGATCGCCGCGAACTGGAGCACATCCTGGGCCCTGCCCGATTCGTAGATCGCCTCGCGCACGCACAGCCCGGTTTCGAGGCGGATCAGGCTGGCGAACTCATCCTTGCGCTCGACGAGCAGCCTGCGCGCCTTTTCCAGGATCTCGTAACGCTGGTAGCGACTGAGCGCCTCGCCGCCGGCGAGCGTCTTCGAAATCGTCTGATCGAGCTGCGCGCCGTCGATCATGCCCACCGTTCCCACCAGCTCGCCAGTGTAGGGGTAATGGACCTCGAGCTTGCGGCTGCTCCTGAACGGTTCGCCGCAGATGTAGGAGGGCAGGTCGAGCGCCCTGGCGGGGCTTTTCGTGGCGGTCGCGGTGGTGGGGGTCATGCGCGGACTCCATTGCACGTGAAGTCGAAGATGTGAAAGTTACGCGGGTCACCGGCCGCCTTCGCGGCGTACGCATCGGTCAGCGGCTCGGAGAGGACCATCGGCACCATCTCCTCGTACCGCCCGCCGTGCGAACGAAGCCCGCCTTCGAGTTGCGAAAGATCGTGATCCCCGGGCGTCTTGCCCAGCGCCACATCGCGCCCGCTCAGCACGTAAAGATCGCCGATCATGTCGGGAATGAGTTCGAGCTTGCGGGCCGCGGTCTCGCGGGTGTGGACCTCGGTGACCCCCTCGCGGTCGAGCGTCCACCGCGCGACCGCATCGAGGTCCGCGCCCTTCGGCACGTACACTGTCACGGCCGATCCGAGCGCCCCGTGATGCACGACGTAGGGATCGGTGATCGGGCAGATCACACGGAAACCGCCGCCGAACTGCACATTAAGCTCGCTTTCGAGGTAAATGACGTTCGGCTTGCCGTCGGGGGTGTTTTTGGCGTTCATCCCGTGGTCGGCGGTGATGCCCACCACCGCGCCAAGCTCCAGCAGCCGACCGACTTCGCGGTTGATCCCCTCGTAGAAGTCCAGCGAAGCGGCCGCTTCCGGCGCGAACTTGTGCTGCATGTAGTCGGTCAGCGACAGGTAGAGGAAATCGGACCTGCCCGCCGCGACCAGCGCCGCGCCCGCGCGAAGGACGTACAGGCTGGCGTCGGCGCTGTAGATGGGAGGCGCCTGTCCGACCAGTTTGACCGTGTCGTTGATCCCGTGCTCGGCCAGAGTCACCTGATCGGACTTTTCGGCGGAAAATGCGATGCCCCCGTGCTCGATCAACCCGACGGAGAAAAGCTCGCGCAGCTTGTCCTTGGCGGTGATGAAGGCGACCTTCCGCCCCGCCTCGGCCGCGGATGCGAGGATCGTTCTGGCGCGCAGGAACTTCGAGCTGTTGGTCATCACCTCCTTGCCCGTCGCCGGGTCGAGGAAGTAGTTGCCGCAGATGCCGGTGACGCGCGGCGGAGTGCCGGTGACAATGGCCGCATTGTTCACGTTCGTGAACGAAGGAAGCGCCGACCGCACCAGCCCGCGATACCCCTGCCCCGCCAGGCGGGCGACGTGGGGCATCCTCCCCTTCACGATCGAGACCGAAAGGTACTCATCCGCGCAACCGTCAATGCAGATCACCACGACCGGTCGGGCGGGCGGACGGTAGGTCACGCCGTTGACGGCAAAGGGCGTCGTGGTGCGCAATGTCGTTGTCAGGCTCATCGAGATCTCACGCCGGGGCGGACGAATGCGGCCGCAAGAGATGCAGTATAGCGGAAAAACAAGGCGCGGCGCGTGTGTTGCGTTGGCGTTCGGGCCGCCGTGCGCGCCTGCGACTACAATCCCCGCCCATGACCGCTCCGCACCATTCCCCATTCCTCAGGGCCGCCATCCTCGCCATCGGGGATGAGCTGGTCCTGGGTCAGACCGTCGACACCAACTCAGCCTACCTGAGCGCCCAGCTTGCCCAACTGGGCATTCCCACCCACTCCCACCTCACCGTCGCCGACGACCGCGCC
>JBGTFI010000705.1:0-6693 GCA_041747335.1 Phycisphaeraceae bacterium
GGGGGCGCGGCGCTTCTGGCGGGGGTGTTCGCGGGGGTGAACGGTCTGGCGCTCTTTGATTACGGAAACATCGTGACCGGCGCGGCGGCGCCGCTGACGGCGGTGGGGCTGGTGTGGGCCGGCTGCACCCTCTACCGGTTCGTGGATGAGCGGGCCGAGCGGGCGCGGATCACCCGGCGGTTCCGAAGCTATGTCGATCCGGCGCTGGTGGATTACGTGCTCCAGAACCCCCACAACGCAAGGCTGGAAGGGGAAGAGCGCGAGCTGACGGTGGTGTTCACGGACCTGGCGGGGTTCACAACGCTCAGCGAGAAACTGCGCGAGAAGACGGTCGGGATTCTCAACGAATACATGGGGGAGATGGTTCCGCTGATCCGTGATCGCAATGGGTACGTGAACAAGTTCCTGGGCGACGGGATCATGTTCTTCTACGGCGCGCCGATGACCAATGCCCGCCACGCCAGCGACGCCGTGGCGACGGTGCTGGCGATGCAGGAGGCGATGGTGGCGTTCAACGAGGTGCTGAAGGAGCGCGGACTGCCGGCGCTGTCGATGCGCGCGGGGGTGAGCAGCGGGCTGATGATCGTCGGCGATGCCGGCCCGGCGCAGAGCACGGATTACACGGTGCTGGGCGACAACGTGAACCTGGCCGCCCGGTTGGAGTCAGCCAACAAGGCGACGGGGACGAGGATTCTCATCAACCAGCGAACGCGCGAGCTGATCGGCGAACGCTTTCTCGTGCGGCCGATCGCCAACCTCATGGTGGTCGGCAAGAGCGAAGGCGTGATGACCTACGAACCGCTGGCGGAGCGCGAGCAGGCGACGGCGGAGGAGCGGCGTCATGTGGAGGCCACGGCGGAGATCGTCGAGGCGTTCCGCGCCGGGCGATTCGAGACCTGCCTGACGGCGATCGAGCAATTCGAGGCCCGGTTCGGGAAAACGAAGCTTACGGGGCTTTATCGAGAGCGCTGCGGGGAGTATCTTGAGCATCCGCCCGAGGGCGACTTCACCGGGGTGGTGGAACTGACCGAGAAGTAAGCCAGGGCGGCTGCGCGACTTCTCCGGACAAGAGGACCAGGCCGATGACCCAGGCAGGTGACTCGAAACCCCTCGCGGCGTTGCCGCTGGCGCGGTTTCTCGACATCACGAGGAACCTGGGCCGGCCCTGCGACCTCTCGGAGGTGCTCGAACAGGTCATCAACGCAGGGCGCGAGCTTCTGGCGGCCGACCGGGGGGCGGTGTTCCTCTACGACGACCTGGCCAGGCAGCTCTTCTCGATCGTGGCCACCGGGGAGGAGTCGATCCGTTTCGACATCGACCGCGGGATCGCCGGGCAGTGTGCCCGCGAGCGGACGATCCTGAACATTCCCGACTGCTACAGCCATCCACTCTTCAACCGGGACATCGACCGCAAGACGGGTTACCGCACGAAGAGCCTGATCGCCATTCCGCTGGTGGGTCTGGAGGGGGAACTGGTGGGGGTGATGCAGCTTCTCAATCCGTCCAAGGGACGCTTTGACGAGGACGATGAGCGACTGGCGGACCTGCTGGCCGGCCACGCGGCGGTGGCGATCCAGCGGACGCGCCTGCTCGAGGAACGCGTACAGAAGATCAAGATGCAGCGCGACCTGGCGGTGGCGCGGAAGATCCAGCAGGGGGTTTTTCCGACGGTGTTGCCGATCATTCCGGGGTATCAGATGGCGGGGTTCAACCAACCGGCCGATGAAACCGGGGGTGACATTTACGATGTGGTCGCGCTGGGGGGCGAGGAGGAGTCCGAGGACGGCCCGCGTGCTGTGATCCTCGCGCTGGCCGACGCGACAGGGCACGGGATCGGCCCGGCGCTGAGCGTGACGCAGTTCCGGGCGATGCTGCGGATGGGGCTGCGCATCTCGCGCGACCTGGGGGAGCTGGTGCGGCACGTGAACAACCAGCTCGACGAGGATTTGCCCGACAACCGGTTCGTCACGGCGTTCATCGGGGCGCTGGACCCGGTGAAGCACGAGGTGGCGTATCACTCGGCCGGTCAGGGCCCGCTGCTGCACTTCGCGGCGCGGGGCGCGGTGTGTCACTTCCTCCCCGCATCGGGCCTGCCGCTGGGGCTGATGCCCGATGCGAAGTTCGACCCCCCGGCGCCGATCCGCCTGGCGGAGGGCGATGCGCTGATCCTGCTGACGGACGGCTTTTATGAGCGGCGGGACGCGGGCGGGAAGCTCTTCGGAAAAGACCGCGTGGGGAAGATCGTGTGCGAGACGATGGATCGCGGCCCGCAGGCGGTCCTGAACCGCCTGCTGGAGGAGGTTCACGCCTTCGGCGACCACACGCCCCCGGATGACGACCTGACGGCGCTGATATTGCACCGCTGCGGGGGAGATCAGTGAGGGCGTCGGCGAAGGAGGGTGAGTGTTGCGAGGCCCAAGAGGGCGAGGGAGGCGGGTTCGGGGATGACGAAGATGGAGTCGGGTCGGCCGAAGGGCCCGACGAAGTCGTTCGGCGCACGGTCGTCACCCATGCCGATCAGAATGCCTTTCTCCAAGGCCGTTGGATTTACTGGGATCCCCGATGGTCCGGCCGACAGCCATAGATTGCCGCTGGTGGCCGTGGCGTCGACAACCAGGGTGAATGATCCGAAGGTGGCGAACCCGGTCTCGGGAGAATAGGTCGGGTCGTTGAGCAGCGTGCCGGCGACCACGAAGAGATCGGCACGAAGCCCGCTCCCGACCTGCACGCCGAGCAATTGCTCAATCAGCACGGGGGTTCCCGGTGTACCGGGTGTGACGACCGTCACATTCCAACGACGATCAAAAATGAAGTTGTACTCCGGATTGAGAATCACCGGATCATGCACGGCGAACGAGTCGGGGCTATCGGTGTGCAGGGAGATGCCCATGGATGGAATGCTCTCCCCCGCATCCAGTTGGACCATGATGTAAACGGTCCCGACGAAACCGGTGGAGATGGGAACGCGCTTCGGCCCCGCCCCGGTCGGATCAAGCGAAAGGAAGAAGCGGGCTGCGTCGGCGGAATGGGTTGCGGCCGCGAACGCGATCAGCGCGGCGATAGTCACGGCACCGGATTTGAGTCTCATGATTCTCCCTCCTCTTGCTGTAATGAGCATACACGCGGGTTCGCGGCTTGTCATCTGACTCCAGCGAGTAAAGGCCACCTAATTCTCCGGCGGAACAGGACGGACGCACCCAGGCCCAAGAGGGCGAGCGAGGCGGGTTCGGGGATGAAGACCGAGTCGGGCCGGCCGAAGGGGCCGAAGACGTTGGTCGGCGCCAGGTCGTCGCCGAGTCCGATGAGGTCGCCCTTTTCCGGTGCGGTCGGCATGACGACGATGCCGAACTCGGATGCCGCCAGCCACAGATTCCCGACGGTGGCCGTGGCGTCCATCACCAGTTCAAAGGATCCAAACGGCGCGAATCCCGTTTCGGGGGAGTAGGTCGGATCGTTGAGCAGCGTTCCGGCGATCAGAAAGCGATCCTGCACCAGACCTCCGCCGACCTGTACCGCTCGCATGTCCTCGATGAGAACGCTTGAACCCGGCGTTCCCGGCGTGATGTTCATTGCATTCCAGCGACGATCGTAAATGTAAACGTAATCGGGATTGATGATCACCGGATCGTACACCGCGAACACGTCAGGGGTGTCGGTGTGAAGCGCCATCCCCATGGCGGCGATGCGTTCTCCCTCGTCAAGCTGCGCCATGATGTAAACCGTGCCGACAAAGCCGGGGTGGATCGGCAGCCGTGCGGGTCCGGCCCCGGTCGGATCAAGCGAGAGGAAGAACCGGGCGGCTTGAACGGAATGGGTCGCGGCCGCGAACGCGATCAGCGCGGCGATGCATGAAGTAGCGATCTGGGCTTTCATCGCGGCCGTCCTTTCCCCCAGACGGGGATATGCGGGATCAGAGTATTATAAGACCGAACCCGCCGGTTCCCAACGGCGGAAGCGACTTTCTTTGACCCCCCTGCCCCCGAGGCCGGATGCATCCTCCTCTGCGGCTGCGTATGATTCCGCGTCCATGACCATCGAACCTGCCCAGATTGACTCGGCCCCCGCCGGGGAGCGGGCCGCCCACAGTATCGCCCAGCTTCTGGCCGGACGCCTTGCACCCGGCGCCCGCGTCACCATCCGGGGGTGGGTGCGCACGCGGCGGGATTCCAAGGCCGGGCTGTCGTTCCTCCACGTGAGCGACGGTTCGTGCTTCCATCCGATCCAGGTCGTCGCCGAGCAGACGCTGCCCAACTATGAAAGCGAGATCCAGCGCCTGACCGCCGGCTGCGCGGTGGTCGCCTCCGGCAAGCTGGTCGAATCCCAGGGCAAGGGGCAGACCGTCGAGATCCACGCCGACCAGGTGCGGGTGATCGGGTGGGTGGACGACCCGGACACGTACCCCGTGGCGGCCAAGAAGCACACGTTCGAGTACCTGCGGGAGGTCGCGCACCTTCGCCCTCGCACCAACACCTTCGGGGCGATCGCGCGGGTGAGGCACACCCTCTCGCAGGCCATCCACCGGTACTTCCACGAGCGCGGGTTCTTCTGGATCCACACCCCGATCATCACGGCCAGCGATTGCGAGGGCGCGGGGGAGATGTTCCGCGTCTCGACCCTGGACATGGTCAACCCGCCGCGCACGGCCGAGGGAGCGATCGACTTCGCGCAGGACTTCTTCGGCAAGCAGGCGGCGCTGACAGTGTCGGGCCAGCTCAACGTCGAGGCCTACTGCCTGGCGCTGACGAAGGTGTACACGTTCGGGCCGACCTTCCGCGCGGAGAACTCGAACACGTCGCGGCACCTGGCGGAGTTCTGGATGGTCGAGCCGGAGATCGCCTTCGCGGACCTGACGGACGATGCGAACCTGGCGGAGGAGTTCATCAAGGAAATACTCAAGGCCCTGCTGGCTGAGCGGGCTGATGACATGGCCTTCTTCGCCGAGCGGATCGACAAGGAGTGCATCAAGCGCCTCGAAGCGCTGGTAAGCTCCTCCTTCGAGCGGATGACCTACACCCAGGCGATCGAGGCGCTGCGGCGCTCGGGGGAGAAGTTCGAGTATCCGGTGGAGTGGGGTCTTGACCTGCAATCCGAGCACGAGCGCTGGCTGACGGAACGGCACATCGGCCGGCCGGTGATCGTGACGGATTACCCCAAGCAGATCAAGGCCTTCTACATGCGCCTCAACGATGACGGCAGGACGGTGGCGGCGATGGACGTGCTGGCCCCCGGCATCGGCGAGATCATCGGCGGGTCGCAGCGCGAGGAGCGGCTGGAGGTGCTCGACGCCCGCATGGCGGAGATGGCGCTGTCGAAGGCCGATTACTGGTGGTACCGCGACCTTCGCCGCTACGGGAGCGTGCCGCACGCGGGGTTCGGGCTGGGGTTTGAGCGGATGATCCAGTACGCCACGGGGATGGGGAACATCCGGGACGTGATCCCGTTCCCGAGGACGCCGCGGAACGCGGACTTTTAGAAGAATCTGAAGACCGCTTGGTGATGGGCGAGAATCTTCAGAACAAGGCACCGCTTGCTGACGCGCACGGCTCGCTAAGAGAAAGACCACGGCGATGGCTACCACGACAGGGGGCGCTTCGGCCCCGACGCAGAACGTCAACGTCCTTGAGACGAGTTCGATCATCCCGCCGTGCGAGTTGCGGGCGGCCATGCCCCTGAGCGACCGGGCGCGGGACGTGGTGATCGAGAGCCGCGAGGTGATCAAGCGCATCATCGCCGGGGAGGATCGCCGCCTGCTGGCGGTGGTCGGCCCGTGCTCGATCCACGATGAAATGGCGGCGATGGAGTACGCCCAAAAGCTGGTGGCGCTTCACCGCGAGTTGGCGGATCGGCTTTACATCGTCATGCGCGTCTACTTCGAGAAGCCGCGCACGACCGTGGGTTGGAAAGGTCTGATCAACGATCCGCACCTGGATGGGACGTTCGACATGGACGCCGGGCTGCGCAAGGCGCGGGGGCTGCTTCTGGCGATCAATGACCTCGGGCTGCCGACGGGGACGGAGATGCTCGAGCCCATCACCCCGCAGTACATCGCGGACCTGGTGAGCTGGGCGTCGATCGGGGCGCGGACGACCGAGTCCCAGACGCACCGGCAGATGGCCAGCGGGCTGTCCATGCCCGTGGGGTTCAAGAACGCCACGGATGGAAGCGTGCAGGTTCCGCTGGATGCGATGCAGTCGGCCAGGCACCCGCACGGGTTTCTGGGGATCGACGACCAGGGCCGGACGTGCGTGGTCAAGACCCGCGGCAACCCGTGGGGGCACCTGATCCTCCGCGGCGGACGCAACCGACCGAACTTCGACCCCGACACCGTGGCGGAAGCGGCGCAGATGCTTCGGCGTGCGAGTTTGCCGGCGGGGGTGATGGTGGATTGCTCCCACGCGAACAGTGAGAAGCAGTTCCAGAGGCAGGAAACCGTCTGGCAGAGCGTGATCGAGCAGCGGGCGCAGTCGGCCGAAGGAAAGTTCTGCCCGATCATCGGCGCGATGCTTGAGAGCAACCTTTTCGAGGGGAGTCAGCCGCTGGGGGACGACCTGTCGAAGCTGCGATACGGGGTGTCCATCACGGACCCTTGCATGGGTTGGGATCGGACGGCGGCGGTGTTGGGCGGGGTGTAAGAGGTGGGTATTGGGTGTTGGGTGTTTGGGGGATGAAAAAGGCCGATGCGGGGTGGCATCG
>JBGTFI010000706.1:0-1515 GCA_041747335.1 Phycisphaeraceae bacterium
GCTCGCGCGGGGGACCGCCGGCGCGATGCTCTCCTGCGCCTCGCGCGCGTAATCGGTCAGCACCGCCGGGGGCGGCGCCTGCGAAAGATGATCGCTCACGATGATCCCGATCAGCAGGATCACGCCCATTCCCACCAGCAAACCGACTTTGGTTTCACGAGTCATGCGCCATCCTTCCGTGGACCATTTCCGGGGGCCGGGGGGCCTGATGCCCGGTGTCAGCCGCCCGCCATGACGGCTGCCCGCGAATCATACCAATCTCATCGGCCAGACGATACCTCATCCACCGACAAATCGCACGCCCCGCAGCCGCGCCGAACGGCTTCGCGGGTTGGCCCGGCACTCCTCATCGCCCGCGCGAACGGGCTTCTTCACCAGCGGGCTTGCCAAGCCCTCGCGCTTCCATCGCATGAAAGCGTGCTTGACCAGACGGTCTTCAAGCGAGTGAAAGCTGATGATCGCCGCCCTGCCCCCGGCGCTCACGCATCGGGGCAACTGATCCAGCAACCGTTCCAGCGATTGCAGCTCCTGATTGACCGCGATTCGAAGGGCCATGAATGTCCGCGTCGCCGGATCGATGCGCTGCCGACGGGGTCCATAGCAATGCCGCACCAGCGCCGCGAGCGACTGCGTAGTCAGGATCGGCTCGCGGACGCGCGTTTCCGCAATTTTGCGCGCGATCCTGCGGCTGAGGCGTTCCTCCCCGTACCGGTAGATCAGGTCCGCCAGCTCTTTTTCCGGCAGTTCGTTGACCAGGTCCGCGGCCGTCGTCTCCACCGTCGGGTCCAGACGCATGTCCAGCGGTCCCTCGGCCTGAAACGAAAACCCCCGCGCCGGATCATCCATCTGATTGGACGCAAACCCCAGGTCCGCCAGCAGCAGGTCCACCTTCTCCACTCCGAGCTGATCCAGGATCACCCGCAGATCCGCGAAGTTGGCGTGATGGACCTCCACGCGCGACGCCACCCCAGTCAGGGCCTTGGCGGCGTACGCCACGTTCGCCGGGTCGGCATCCAGCCCGATGAATCGCCCCCTCTCCCCCAGCCGCTCACACACCACCCGGGCATGACCCGCCCGACCTACCGTGCAGTCCACACAGGTCATCCCCGTCCGCGGATCCAGCAGCTCCAGCACCTCCCCCGCCAGCACGGGCACGTGGCCGGAGGGCAAGGAAGAATCGGCGGCGGGGGGCATGGGATGGTTATAGAAGGGAGTAGAGAAAATGACCAATGACGAAATCCGAATGACGAAGGGGAAAAGACGCTCATCCCTTGTTCCCATTTCGTCATTCGGAATTCGGATTTCGTCATTCCACTTCACCCGCTACCATGCCCCCATGCACACGTTTCATGCCACCACCATCCTCTCCGTCCGCCGCGGGCGTGAGGTCGCCATCGGCGGGGATGGGCAGGTCACGCTCCAGAACGTGGTCGCCAAGGCCGACGCGGTGAAGGTCCGCAAGCTCCCCGAAGGCGGGGCCGAGGGGGCGGGCGTGCTGGTGGGCTTCGCCGGGGC
>JBGTFI010000707.1:0-7854 GCA_041747335.1 Phycisphaeraceae bacterium
CCGCAGTGTAGAAAAGCCGTACGCCCAGCCGAGATTCGGTTCAGCATCAAAGAATCGCTGGATCGGAACAACCCGCGGTCTTGGCGGATCTTCGCTGTTGACAAGACGCTCACTCGTTAAGACGAACATTATCAGAAAAACTGATCGGGCGATAGGATTCATGCCACACTTACTCGCTAAAAAGAACACATTCTACGACGACCATGGACCGAGCGGGTTCGGCCGAATTCAGCACTCTTCGAGCAGTGGATTCGGGCAACATGCTTGCATCGCTTTTGACACCTTCGGTTAATAACTATTCAGTATCACAATTCGCGCTGGCTCGCACGCACCTGCTCAACCGCGACCGCAGGGCGGCGATCCAGGTGTTCACCCCGCTGATCGAGGCCGACTACAAAGCCACCGAAGCGATGCTGCGCCAGATCGATCTCGACCGCGAGGTCATCACCCGCGACGAGCTGCTCGAACGCCTGGTCACGCTCAGCAAGCGATTGACCCCCGACCAGCGCGAGTTGCGATTCGAGGTGTTCAGCCGCGTCAGCCGCCTGGACCTCAACGAGTCGATCCGGATGCTCGACGACTGGATCCGCCTGGAACCCGGCGAAGCCGTGCTCTACCGCTGGAAGGGCGAGGCACTCGCCGGCGTCGGGAGGCTCGAAGAGGCGCTTACCGCGTTCAATCAGGGCATCGAAGTCGATCCTTCCAACGCGGCTCTCTATGCGCGCATGGCCCAGGTGCATCGGTTGCGCGTGGACCATCCGGCCGCGGAGGCGATTCTTCGCCGTATGGCGAAGATCGACTCGGGTGCGCGCATCGCCGCGATGACCCAGCTTGGCCAGATGTTCGCCGCCCTGGGCCTTAATGCCCAGGCGCTCGAAGCCATGGGCGAGCTCGACGACCAGAGCAGACAGCGCGACCCCCGCGTCCTGCTGGCGATGGGCGGGGCATACGGCCAGCTTGGTCAGTATGAAAAGTCCCAGCAGGCGCTCGGCGACGTCCCCCGTTTCGCGCCCCAGTACGCGCCCGCCCAGATTCTCATGGCCCGCAACGAACGACGAAGCGGACGCATCGACGACGCCCGTCAGCGTCTCCAGGCACTCATGGCCGACCCACGCCTCCGTCAGACCGCCGCCAACGAACTGCTGATGCTTCAATTGTCCACCGATCGCGACGATCTGCTGATGGAATGGGCCGACACGTTCCTCTCCGTCGACAGCCTCGCGCCTGAGATGAAGGTGCGATGGCTCACCGTCCGCACAACCATCTCTGTCCGAAACGCCCAGTGGGAAACCGCTCTGGCGGCCTTGGAGCAGCTTGAAACCCTCTCCCCGCATGAGAAGTACACCGCGGCCCGCGTGCTGGTGCTGATGCAGACCGGAAAGTTCGAGCTCGCACGCCGCATCTTCCGAAACAGCTCGACCCTTCAGGATAGCCCGATGGGTCGGCCGCTCGCGGTCGTCCTGGGCGCCGACGCACAGGGCCAGGCCCCCGGCGGGTTGATGACCTACCTCGAATCCATCTACCGTGGCGATGTCGATGCCGCACGCTCGGCCATCGACTCCGTCCCCCCGCTTCCGACGGTCTTCAAGGCCGACCTTCGCGCCACCCTCGACCGCGCCGACATCCGCACCCCCGAAATGGCTGAGGCCGCCCGCTCGACCATCGCCGCCGTGCTGGCCAACACCGTGGGGATGACTCGCCTGGCAGCGGAGTTCTGCCGACAGGCTCTCGACAAGATGCCCTCCTTCACGATCGCCCAGGCCATGCTCATGCACGCCCTGTTCGAACTGGGCGACCCGATCGACCCGGTCCTTGAGATCGCGCGCAAGACCCCCGGCAGCTCCGTCGCCATGTACGTCATCGCCGTCGACGAAGGCGTCGCCGGACGCGCCCCCCAGGCCGCCAAGGCCTTCGAGACCCTCGCCGCTCAGGAACCGGAAAACCACTTCCTGGCATATCGCAAAGCCGAGTACCAGCAGAAAGCCGAAAACTTCGAAGCCGCCATCCAGACGCTCGAAGGCATCGTCAAATCGGAAACCGCCGGGGATCACCAGCTGATGGCCTCCAACGACCTGGCCTACCAACTGGCGATCCATAAGCCCGAGCGCATGGACGAAGCCGCGGACCTCGCCCGCCGGGCCTTGGAAAGAGCGCTGACCAACCCCGCGATCCAGGACACCATGGGGTGGATCCTCCACCTCCAAGGCAACCACGAAGATGCCGGCAAATTGCTGAATCTTGCGATTCAGGCACTCCGTGACCGCCCGGAGGTCCACTACCACCTCGCCAAGGTCTACGAGGCGCTGGGCAACCCGACCTGGATGCGCTACCACGCCCAGGCCGCCGCTGCGGGCCCCAGGCAGATCAAGGAAGTGGGGCTTGCCGCCGACCTCCTGTCAAAATAGGGGGTTTGGCGACAGGCAAGGCGCGAGTCGGAGGGCATCCGCTGCCGGGAATTTTCGCGATTTTTTGAAGTTCTTGGGTTGCGGGCCTTGCATCGGCCCGTCCGGTCGGGTATCCTGCGGGAGACTAGGAAGGGCGCATCAACTCTTGAGAGGGAGGATTGCGCAAAAAATAGCTGGACACGAGAGCGGCCTTGGGGTATGCTCTTGCGTATCGAGAGGCGGGATTCGCGAGGAGAGAGACGGATAGACGCGGTTAGACGTAGTTAGGCGGCCACCGTCCGGGGCCGCCGGCAGATGGGCAAGGGGCCGGACGGAACACAGAGGGACGAAAACCAGTTGGAGAAGAGAAACATGGCCATGAGAAAGGGGATTTCAATGAGGAAGTTCGTGTACGGAGGGTTGGCCGCGATGACCGCGGGGGCGCTGTGCTCTAGCGCCATGGCGATTCCGGGCGTCAATGCCACGATCTTCGAGGGCAACAACCTGTTCTCGGACGGCCCGGCGAAGGGGCTGGACGAGAACTACATTTCGTCGGATCCTGCGAACGACTACGTCGCCCCGAACGGCGCGACGGCTTCGGGCAACCTTTACGCGGCCGCGCTCAACCAAGCGGTGGGCATGACCGAGTCGATCCGCATCGACACCGGCGCACTGGCGGTCCACGCGACTTCGACGGCGACCGGCGGCGTCTCGCCCGTCGCGATGTCGGGGGTTCGTTCGCCCGGCTTCAACCTGGCGACGCTTGGCCCGGTGGCCTTCGCGGACGGGATTCAGGGGATCAACCTGCCGCAGGCGCAGTTTCTGCCGACCACAGACATTCGGCATGATGAGGTTAGTCCCTTCAATGGGGCGTCGCAGTTCGGTGCTCGGACGGGTGCGACTACGTTTTACTTGGAGAACAATCCTGCTGGCCCCAACATCGCGCTCCTTCCGCCGATCGGATCGTCCACGGGGCAGGCGTTCAATCTGACGCCAGCTCGTGTTCTCTCCAACAGCTTGGGCGGGCTGATCGATGACGGTCTGGCGCCCGGCTCGGTCACGGGCGATGTACAGCCGGATTTCGTCCCCTTCGAGGCGGCGGTGGTTGCCGGGGTGCAGACCACGGCCCGTACCGCGTCCTTCACGCTTGAGTTCTTTGACTCGGTGAGCTCCGGAGGCCAGTCGGATCTGCACGCCCGCTACCAACTCTTTGATGACACGGTGACGATCCCTTCGGTGGAATCGCCCCCGATGCGCGAGGAGAACTTCAACCACAACATCGGCAACAACGCCGGGCCCATTGGGGCGGACGATGTGAATCTGGCGACGGACGGGTTGCTGCTTCTGGGCGGTGAGCTTCGTAACGCCCGCGCCACGCTGACCTGGACGGAAGTGGATGGTGATCCGACCACGGGAGGCTTCCAGCCCTCCGGGCGGTTCACCTGGGACATCGACTTCACCTCCGATGTCGTCTGGGATGAAGGCAAACTCTTCGATGACGGCCTGATCGCGGATCCCATCGGCTCCCTCGGCGCGAGCTGGCGGAACATCCCCTTCAACCTCAACAGCGACGGCACCTTCGACCTGCTGGGGATGCTCGGGGACATCGGTGTCGACGGGACGATGGTCGATGTGTCCGCCGCGGCCGTGGGCGGTGTGGACGCGGGCGGCTGGGACTTCCTTCTGGAGGCCGCGCCTCTTCCGACCGTCTCGGACTATGACTTTGACGCCTTCGGCGGCGCGCCCGGCTGGCCGACCGGTTCCGGCTCGAACGATGTGTCGTTCGTCGTCCGTACGCCGACGGAAATCCCGGAGCCTGTGACCGGAACCATGGGCCTGCTCAGCCTCGCGGGTCTGCTCGGCTACGCGACCCGTCGCCGCAAGGCCTGATCGTTCGCACAAGTTGACTCTTCTAAGTGCCTCCCCTGCCCGGGGAGGCACTTTGTTTTTTGGGGTTACGCAGGGTTTCTGGAGGGAGGAGGCTTCTCCTTCGCATCGGGTACGTCGGCGAACTCTGCCTCCTCGAGGATTTCTCGAACACGCTCCATGAGCATCGCGCACGGGCGTCCGTTCATGAGTCGCCGATCGAACGACAAGGTCACGAAGAAGCTGCGGCCCGCAACCACCTTCCCCTCACGCACGATGGGACGTTCGCGTACGCACCCGAAGCCAAACTCAAGACAGGAAGTCTGAGGCAATGTGACTTGGTAATCAACGCCGAACTTTCCGACGGTTGTCAAGGAGAAAGTGCCCCGGTACTGCCGCCTCATTTTCGGGAAGGTGCGACCAAACCACAGCATGACTTCCTGTGCGATGCGTGGGGCGTTGTACAGGTAGTGGCAGTTCCGAAGGTAAGGAACATCCTTGACCGGAAGGGTCGCGTATTCCTGAAGTTTCTTGGAGATCTCATCTAGGGACATTTGGTCCGGGTGCTCGATGACTCCATGGATCGCGTCATCCATATCGGGGTTCTCGGTTCGGGCGATCGCAACGCCGGCGGAGATTGTCGAGAACGTGTGAATAGTCTTCCAGCCCAGGAATCCCGTCAGCATTGAATTGATCTGCGGAAACTTGTCCGAGACTTCTCGGATTCCCAAGGCGGCGGCCTTGATCACGATCGCTGTATACGAGGGTGGATTCAGGCCGAGGCTCCGGTAGCGAGCGCGCATTCCCTCGATCTTTTCCGCATCGATCTCGTTGCAGAAATGAATCTGCCAGCTATGCTTGAGTTCGCGGTGAAAGATGCCGATGGCGCGATGGAAGCCGGAGTACCGCATGGAACCTCCTTGCTATAGGCTGATGCACTCGAGTGATCGACCATTCTAGCGGCGAACATGAAATGAAGATCGCCCGATCAACAGGCCAGGTTGCCTCCCAACATTTATCTCGCCATGCGCGAAATTCCACGCGGGCCAGCGGTGCATGGTGGTGGGCGCCACTTCGGTGGGCCGTTCGCGGCACATGGTTGCGGTATATGGATCCGCCTTATCGTCGCGCCATGATCGAGCACCTAAGCGGCCTGCCGCGAGACGCCAGCACCATGTTGGATGTGGGGTGCGGTGATGGGGCTGTCGGTGCGGCGATGATGGAGCGATGTGGCGGCTTGACGGTGACGGGCATCGAAGTCCAGGAGTTCCCTGAGACACAGATTCCTATCCGTCTCTACGATGGAACCCGTATCCCATTCCCTGACGCGTCGTTCGACATTGTCACCGCGACAGACGTTCTGCACCACACGGCCGATATGCGGGTCATACTGCGCGAGATGGCGAGGGTCTCTCGCAAGTGGGTGATTATCAAGGACCACACGGTGTATGGCTTGCCCTCGCGCCTGTGGATCAGCGCCATCGACTTTGTGACGAATGTGCCCTTCGGAATCCCATGCGAATACAACTACCCGACCCTGGACGAATGGCACGCACACTTCGAGGCTGTCGGGCTGAGGATCGCGAGCCAGGAGTTTCTCGACATCGGGCCGGGCAGCAGGTTCCATCCTATCTTCAAGCTCGAGGTTGCTTGAGGCGGTTTACCTCGGCCCCACCACCACCGTCCGCGTCGGCCACATGGCGTAGGTCGTCCCGCGCCACGTGACACGGTTGCTCAGGATCGACGCGACCGAGTTCTGCAGCGCCAGCAGCGATGCCGGCTGCGCCAGCAGCGCGTACAGCCAGCCCTTGCCGCGCAGTCGTTCTCGCACATCCGGGGGCAGCAGGCTCAGCACCGGCTTCCACATGACGCCGAGTCCCATTGCCTGCCCGATGACCGGCAGCAGGAATACCGGCCAAATCCACGTAAGAAGCCCTGCTTCCACCCCGCGCATCAGCAGCATCGCCAGGCCCACCAGCGCCAGCAGCGTGAAGAGCGTCGATGTCGCGTGGACGAGGAACACCGTCCACCAGAACGGCTTGTCGTACACCTTCGTCACCTTGGTCTGCCGCGTGGTCCATTCGATCGTCGAGGCCAGCGTGCTGTCCTCGTGCGAGATCGCAAGGCACTGCGGAACGTACACAATCAGCTTGCCAAGCTCCCGTACGTGGGCGGTCAGGGTGTGGTCGTCGCTCAGGGCGTTGCCCCACAATCGGCGGAGTGTCTCAAGGGGGAAGTCCGACTTGCGAAACGCCATCGACCCTCCCCAGGCGAAGTTTCGCCTTGGATCGACGAGGATCGGCAGCGCCCCCATGTTCCAGACGCTGCGCAGCCAGCTTCCGAATCCGCCCGTGATGGGCATGTACCAGCGGTAGCCGGTCGAGGCCGCCACTTCTTGATCCGCCAGCGGCTGCACGAGGTGGCGGATGTATTGCGGATGCGGCCGGGCATCGGAATCCATGATGATGAACACTTCTGTGTCCGCCCGGGCGGTTTCGATCCCCTTGAGCTGGTTGTTGTTCTGCGCACTGCACCCGCGCGGCTCGCCGGCCGGTGGAGCCAGCCTTGCGTTGACCTGCGGAAACCGTGCGAAGACCGCTCGCAGGGCATCGCACGCCTCATCGTCCGCGGTGGCGGTGGCGAAGACAAACTCCACATCCGGGTAGTCCTGACTCAGCACGGCCTCGATGTTCTCGTCAAAGCCGGGGTCGATGCCCTTGCAGGGCAGGATGACGGAGACCTTGGGGGTGAAATCTCCGGGCAAGTCAGAAGCCCGACGCTCCCGCACGTATTGAGCGAACCGACCTGCCAGCACGACGGGTGCGATCGCCAATGCAGTTGCTGGGATTGTCAGTCCAGCGATGATCCAGTCCACCACCGACATACGGCTTTCTCCATCTCCATCCCCGGCTGGGTCTCGATCCACGCCAGAGTTCCCCATCTTACCCGCTCCGGCCACCGGCGCGAATCCGCATCGGACTACTTCGGGTTGGATCGGCCGAATCTCCCGGCTGGTGAAGCCCCTGTCCCCTCCCGCGCCCTTTTCTCGCATGACTTGATGGATCGGACTTCGTTTCCCCCCGGGCCCAGGAGCTTCTCATGCGCTTTCACCGACACAAAGCCTCCCTCGTCGCCGCGTCCTTTCTGCTGGCTGGGGCCGCCCCGGCCTTCGCAGTGCCCGGCCTGCAGATCGTCTTCAACAGCAACACCGGGCTGGTGGAGGTCAACGGGCAGATTGCAACCTCCGTCAACGGCACGTTTTATCAGTCTTCGGCGCTGGACAGCGGGATCATGCAGTTCCGGTTCTTCGGAGACCTGTCGTTCGGGCCGGGGGACGCGGTCAGCGGCGTGGGCGGGGCGCCGATATCGGTGCTGGTGGGCAATAACGTGACGATCGCCGACGGGGCGACTTTCGACTTCTCCGCGGTCGGGCACACAGCCGGACCTGGTGGAGGTCTTGGCGGCAACACGGCCGGTGGTGGCGGCGTGGGTGGATCGGGCGGCGCGCCGGGGTCGCGGGGCTGGAACCCGGATAACCAGGCCCGGGCGGGGGGCGGTTCGGGCGGTGGATGGGAGAGGTGTGGATTCCTCAACGCCAGCATCT
>JBGTFI010000708.1:0-6079 GCA_041747335.1 Phycisphaeraceae bacterium
CTGTTCGAATACATCGACGTGTTCTACAATCGTCAGCGCCTGCACTCGGCGCTCGGATACGAGAGTCCCGCGGCCTACGAACAGAGGCACCAGGCCGCCTCATAATCGAACCCCCGCGCCCGTCCAAACGGGGGAAGCTCAGCGTGTCATCAAGCGCCAAGGCGCCATCCGTCGGGTGCGCGTGAAGGTGAGGCCTTGCGCTGGAAGCCGGTCTTGCGCGACGCTCGTCCGCGTCGATGATGGGCAACTGCGTGAGTACGTCGAGCTGGGCGGTGAGCAGATCGATCTTGACCACATGCGCGCCTGAGAGATGTCGAACGAACTGAAGATACTCCGCGCCCTTCACGACCTGATAGCCGAGCCGATCCAGGGCCTCGCGCATCACCGTCATGGCGTGAGCATCCGCGACGATTTCGGCGCTGAGCATCAGGTCGAGGTCTTCGGTGGCGCGTGGAACCGGCCACAACTCCGCGGGGATGAGCGTGCGCCGTCGCACCTCGGCCATGTGCAACTGCTTGAGATAGAGGCCGTACCCCCCGCCGAGCAGCACACCCCGGCCGACCTCGCCAAGCGCGTGGATAAACTCCACCAGGCAGTCGCGGAGCACCTGATCGTTCACGCCACGGTCCCGATCGAATTGAGCAGCAGGCGTCGGATCTGGACGGCCGACTCCTTCTGCCGTTTGTCGCCGCCGGCCATTTCAAGCCACGCCTGGATCGGGGAGGCAGCCAGCCTGGGCCTGGGATCGAAGTAGACTCGCTGATCGCCGGTCTGCATCAGCCGCAGGTTGGGGAAGCTGAGCGTTTCCCGGAAGTCAGCACCAAGCAGTTTCAGCACCTTCGCGGGCGTCTCACGGCAATAGCACGCGATCACCGGCTCTCCCGCATACACCGCGTACTCGCTCGCCGAAGCGTCACCGCTGCGGATCAGCCCGCTGTCGCGTGCGACCTCTTCTAGCCTGCGCATCAGCTCCGCATCGTCAAGCGCCACCTTCCCAAGCCAGGTCTCCTCGACCTTTGGCGGCTGGTAGGCGTCAAGCAGTTGATCCAACAGGCGCGCCGGCTGGATCAGACGCACGGCCTTACCGTCGAAGCGTTCGATGACCAGGTCGGACCCCAGACGCTGTAGAACTTTGGAGACGGTGCCCATCGTCAGCGAACCACCGCGCTCCTGGATGGCGTCCACAATGTCGCCGACCTTCTGAAACACGGGCCGCAGCAGCAGCATCCGGGCGACCAGCGAACTGTCGCCGCGATAGGCCGATCGGATCGGGGCGCTATCGGGGTAACGATTGCGATTGCCGGTCCTCCAGAAAAGGAACTGTTTCGGAGCCTCCACGGCGGCGTTGCCGCATAAGTCCAGGCCACTGACACCCGCGGCGAGCACTTGCTCGAGCTTTTCCTCGGAGAGGTAGGGGGCGATGACCATCGGGTCGCCTTGGCCCGACTTCGCGGCGAATCGCTTGGCCTGTTCGATGGCCAGCTTCAGCGTCTGGGGTTTGGCGTCACGCTTGAGTTCAGCGACGTATCGGCGGGATTGACCGCGCCAGGAGACTTCGAGCACGGCATCCGCCCCACCACGGGGTTCCATCTCGATGAGACGGATGTCGAGCAGCGGTACCCGCAAGTCACCCTCGCGGAGCATCCTTACCAAGTTGACCTCGGCCATTTTCCTCATATCGGTATTTTCCGTCTATGGAAAATACTATATTTCAGGAAAATAAAAACGCCAACTTTTCCGCCCGGCATAGATTCTCCGATGCCGGAAAACATGACCAACTAGGAAATAAGCCCTGTCTCGGGGAGGAACAGGCGGTAGAGACGCGCCGCTACCCCCCCTTCGCCTCCGGCGACACCCCGTAGATCACGAAGCGGTGGCTCAGGAGGTCGAAGCCGTGCTGGGCGCAGAGGCGCTGGGCGATTTCGGTCAGCTCGCTGGCGTCGAACTCGACGATGCGGTTGGTCTCGACGCAGACAATGTGGCCCATGGGTTTTCGGCCGAAGCTCAGCCGGTAGTGGGCCATCTTGGAGTCGATGAGCACCTCGGCGATGATCCCCGCTTCGAGCAGGTGCTTGAGGGTGCGGTAGATGGTGGCCTTGCTGACGCGGTGGCCTGCGCGGCGCATTTCGTCGAGCAGCTCGTCGGCTTCGAAGACCGATTCCTTGGAGAGGACCACGTCGAGGATGCGGGCGCGTTCGCCGGTGAACTTCAGGCCCTGCTTCTTGAGGAAGCGCCGGAAGATGGCGCAGACGGGAAAGATCAGGGCGTCATCGGGATCGCCGGCGATGGCTTGCTGGGGGGCGGACTTGGACATCAGAACCATTCTAGCAGCGCGCCGGGAGGGGGGGAGACGAAAGTCGAAAGTCCAAAGTCCAAAGCCTATAGCGCAAGATCAGATCGCGGTCGCCCCTCGACTCCAGACTCAAGACCCCAGACCGCAGACCCGCCCGCCCAGACTAGAGACCCCGCGGGGAGCGATCCGATAACACCGGGTAATGGGACAGCATGGTGAGACATCTTTCTGGCATGTCGCGGCGCGAACGTGGTTTGCGCTGGTGGTGTGCGTGATGATGGCGACGCCGGTCGGGGGGCAGGAGCGCGCTTCGCAGGCCGATCCCGATCGCGCGGAGCGCAAGCTGCACCTGATGGAACAGCGGCGGCTTGTGCGGCGGTTCGACTTTGAGGAGTTTGAGGGACAGAACTTCGAGGCGTATCCGGAAGACTGGTATCCGATCGGTCGGCCGCCGCGCTCGCCGGATCCAAACTTCATGGATCATGAGCTTCATCGCCAGATGGCGCAGGAGGAAGGTTTCCCGCACTACGGCGTGGTGCGGTTCGATCCGCCGCAGACTCAGTCGAACGTCAACCATGCGCTTCATCTGGGTCTGAGCGGCGGCAGCGCGGGGGCGTATCTGGCGGTGGGCGCGGTCGCGGCGGTGCCCAGCAGCGACTACCTCATCCAGGCGCGGGTGCGAACGGAAAACCTCAAGGGCGCGTACGCCCGGATGACGGCGTACTTTCTGAACATCAATGGGCAAGTGATCGGCACGAGCGTGCGCGAGATGCCGCCGCTGCGGACGAACGGCCGGTGGGAATCGATCAGCCTGAAACTGTGGGGTGAATATCCCAAGGCCGCGTGGATCGGGATCCGTGTGGAGGTGCGCCAGCCGGAGGCGGACCCGGATTCACCGCTGGGCAGGCATCAATTGGTGGTCCCGCAGATCGAGGGTGGTGCGTGGTTCGACGACATCGAGGTGTGGCAGATTCCGTACGTGACGGTGGCGACACAGAGCGGGGTGAACATCATTCGTGCGCCGCGCCGCCCGGAGCTTCGCATGAACGTGCGGGACGTGACAGGCGACCGCCTGGAATCGACCGTCGCGCTGTACGACCATCAGGGGAGGGTGGTCGCGAGGAACCATCAGCGCGTCGGCGGTGGTGAGCCGCCGAGCTGGGCGTGGACCCCGCCGCTGGAGCGTTTCGGGTGGTATGTGCTGGACATGCGGGTGTACGACGGGCAGGCGCCGACGGGTACGGGGCCCGAGCGCTCGCCGGTGGCGCGGTCGGTAGGGGCGTTCCTGTGGCTGGGGCCTGATGCGCTGCGTCAGGAAGGGGACGCGATGCGGTTCGGGATCGACGTCGAGGGGCTTCCAGAAAGGCAGATGCCGCTGCTGGCGGAGATGATCCAGGCGGCGGGTGTGGGTTCGGTGATCATCAGCGCATGGGATCGCGACACGAACGAACGGAACTTCGTGCAGCGCGAGGCGGTGGTGGGCGATGTGCTGCGCAAGCTCGCCGGGCCGGGGTATCAGGTGACCATGAGCTTTCATCCGCTCCCGGCGGCGCTCGAACATCGCGCGGCCGTATACCCCAACGACGTGCTGAGCCTGTTTGATCGCCCCTGGGACATGCGCGCGCCGTACCTGGCGCCCTATCTCACGCAGTACGGGCAGCAGGTGCGGCGATGGAAACTCGGGAAAACGGGCGAGTTCGAGATGATGTTCAATGCGGACCTGCCGCGGCAGGTGCTCGCGATCGAGCGGGAGCTGTCCGCCATCACGCCCTCGCCGACGCTGGTGGTTCCCTGGCGGATCACGGAATCCAGCCGCACCGACCTCCCGCGAGAGATCGCCTACGCGATTGACGTCCCGCCGTTTGTGCTTCCGGATCAGATACCGGCCTACCTCGAAGCGTGGCAGGAGGGTTCGACGGACGGGGCCGGCGTGGGGATTCACCTCCACACGCGCTCGGCGACGCAGGTGACCCAGTCCGACCGCATCGCGGAACTCATGCTCAGGATGCTCTACGCCTGGAAGGCGCAGCCGCGGAAGGTGATGATCGATCGCCCCTGGGCGGCGTCCTCGGATCGTCAGCTCACGCTGCTGCCGGATCCGCTGCTGGGAGTGTTCATCAACACCGCGTCGCGCCTTTCGGGCAGGCGGGTGGTGGGCGAGATGACCTTCGCGAGGGGGACGCGGGGGCTGATCCTGGATGGCCCGTCCGGCCCGGCCCTGGCGGCGTGGAACGACCGCGCGGGAGAAGAGGACGCTTGGATCGACATCGACCTCGGCGGCGATCCGGTGGCCGTGGATGAATGGGGCAACCGAGCGCCCGTGCCGGTGGTGGAAGGCCGGCATCGCTGGCCGCTGGGCGAGACCCCGGTGTTCATCGAGAACATCGACGCGCCTCTGGCGCGCTTTCGATCGTCGTTCGTTCTCGATGATCCTTTCGTCGAGTCGCTTCAGGTTCCGCACGAGCGCGTGCTGTCATTCACGAACACCTGGCCGGTGGCGATCAGCGGGAGCTTCACGATCCTAAGCCCCGCGCGGTGGCGGTTCACGCCCATGCGGCGGAACTTCTCGCTTCGTCCCGGTGAGACGATGCGCGTCCCGCTCCAGCTTGGGTTCCCGATCTCCGAGATCGCCGGCGAGCACGACCTGACGGCGCGGTTCGACTTTGCTGCCGACAAGGCATACCACGTACAGCTCACCACGCCGATGGAGCTGGGCATGCGCGGGGTGGACTTCAAATCCGACCTCACCTACCTCCCCGGGACCGAACCGGGAACCGTCGACGCGGTGGCGACCGTGCGCGTGGCGAACGTCGGGAACAAACCGCTGCTCTCCTACGCCTTCGCGACCCTGCCGGGCTATCCCAGGCAGGAGAAGGTTCTCCCGCGGCTCGAACCGGGGCGGTCGGTGGTGCGGAGTTTCCGCTTCGAGAACGCAGGCGAAGCGCTAAAAGGAAACCGCCTGCGCCTTGGCCTGCGGGAGGCCGAGGGCATCGCCGTGCTGAACTTCGCGCACGAGGGCAGGCGGTAGGGGTTGGCGGTTGGGCCTACTTCTTCACCTGCTCCATCAGGGCGTCGAGGGTGCTCAGCTCGAACCCGAAGTACCGGCCCATGATGAGAATGCAGATGACCCACAGCACCAGGTTGTTCACGCCCAGGCACAGCCCGATCTGCGGGCCGCCGCGGTTCTCTCCGCCGCGCTGGATGGCCAGGACGCCCAGCACGATGCCCGCCAGACTTGTGGGGGCGACGGTGCGCAGCGGATCACCCAGGCACAGGAACAGCAGCCCGATGCCGCTGAGAAGCATGGACGCCCGCCCCGTCCAGATCGTGACGGCCGTGGGGTGCGAGGAGGCCTCGGAAGATTCGGTCAACAGGGAAGCGGGCGAAACAGTCTGATTCGGGTTCACGGACGGATTCCTTAAAGATCGCCGCGCGCGAGCAGCGCTCGCCAGCGCGACGGATGATGCTCTTGCTCAATGGAGTTCAGGACGTCAGGATGACCGCGCGCGATCGCCCGCGCGAACAAGCGTGGGACAGCGCCCGGGGCGGTCGATCACCGCTTTGGGGTAGGCCGAGTTGGTCCGGGGGGAATCAGGCGGCCGGGGGATGGGGGCCGGAGGGGCGCATCCCGCGACGGGCGACCTCAGCCACCGGATGATCCCGATGGGCCAGAGATCGGGCGCGAAAGCGCTGGATCGCGGCCAGCGTGGCGCGGGTGATGGAGAGTTCCCCCAGGGACCACTGACCCGCAGCGGCCCCCCGTTTGCCCTCCCGCTCCCACCACGG
>JBGTFI010000709.1:0-4327 GCA_041747335.1 Phycisphaeraceae bacterium
GACGCCCCTGCGCGGGGGGTTCGTGGCCACGGTCGGGTCGCAGCGCGGGGCGGCGCTGGTGGAGAGGCTCAGTCCGCGGCGGCCGACGGAAGCGGAGCTGGAGCTTGAGCAGCTCAAGCTCGATCAGGCCCGCCGCCGCATGGGTCGGCGGATCGATCCCCAGGGCGCTCGCGAAGCGCTCGATAACGCCATCGAGCACCCGCGCTGGGACGAGACGGCCGGGCGATGTCTGTCGTGCGGGAACTGCACGATGGTGTGTCCGACGTGTTTCTGCAGCACGGTGACGGATTCGAGCGATCTTTCCGGCCGAGGCGCCACGCGCACGCGGCAGTGGGAATCGTGCTTCACGCATCAGTTCAGCTACACGACGCCCGGCCCGGTGCGCAACAGCATCCGCGCGCGGTACCGGCATTGGCTGCGTCACAAACTGTGTACGTGGTGGGAGCAGTTCGACGGCAGCGGTTGCGTCGGCTGCGGCCGGTGCATCACCTGGTGCCCGGTGGGGATCGATCTGACCGAGGAGGTTCAGGCAATTCGCGGAAACCATCGCGCGGGCGCGGACGCATCGCGGGCGCGGGAAAGCGAGGCAAAGCCATGATCCGGACAGCATCGAAAGAACGTCCCGAACCGGTGTGCGGGCTGGACACGTGGCTTCCAATCGCGGCGCAGATCCTGAGCGTCGAGAAGGAGAACTTCAACACGCGGAGCTTCCAGCTGCGCATCGTGGAGGAGTCGATCCGCTCGATGTACCGTTGGCGGCCGGGGCAGTTCAACATGCTCTACGTGCCGGGTGTGGGCGAAGCGGCGATCTCCATCAGCTCCGACTGCGAGCAAACGGACGAACTCGAGCACACGATCCGCGTCGTGGGATCGGTGACGCGGGCGATCGACGGGCTGGGCGCGGGGGGCGTCGTCGGACTGCGCGGGCCGTTCGGTGTCGGCTGGCCGATCGAGGAGATCGACGGCCAGGACGTCATCCTCATGGCCGGCGGGATTGGTCTTGCGCCGCTTCGGCCGGTGATCTACTGGCTTTTGCACCATCGCGAGCGATGCAGGCGGCTGGTCCTTCTGTTCGGCTGCCGCTCGCCGGAGGACCGCATCTTCGTCGAGGAGCTTGAGCGCTGGGCCGAGGATGATCGCATCGACGTGCTGGTGACGGTGGACAACGCCACGGGTGAGTGGACCGGCCCGGTGGGCGTGGTGACGAACCTGCTCAAGCGCATCAAGGTGAATGCGCAGCGGACGATGGTGATGGTCTGCGGGCCGCGGATCCTCAACCGCGTGGCGGCGTGGCAGTTTCTTCAGGGGCACGTTCCCGCGGAGCGGGTGTACGTGAGCCTGGAGCGCAACATGAACTGCGGTTTCGGACGCTGCGGCCACTGCCAGTACGGGGCGAAGTTCGTCTGCACCGACGGGCCGGTGTTCCGCTTCGACGCGATCGCGGACATTTTCGCGAAAGAGGAGATCTGACCATGACCGCCGATACCCAGGAACAACACGACAGCCGCAAGCCGACACTGGCGGTCTACAAGTTCTCGAGCTGCGACGGCTGCCAGCTTCAGCTTCTGAACCTGGAGGACCACCTCCTCGAGCTGGCGGGCGCGGTGGAGATCGCGCACTTTCTGGAGGCGAGGAGGCGGGTGCTTCCGCCGCCCTACGACGTGGGGCTGGTCGAGGGGAGCATCTCGACGCCGGAGGAGGAAAAGCGCATCGCCCAGGTGCGGCGCGACTGCAAGTTCCTGGTGGCGATCGGCGCGTGCGCGACCTCCGGGGGCATCCAGTCCCTGCGCAACTGGGCGGACGTGGCGGAGATGACGCGCTACGTGTACGCGAAGCCGGAGTATATCCAAACCCTCGACACGGCCACGCCCATCGCGGCCCACGTCTTCGTCGATTACGAGCTGCGCGGCTGTCCGGTGAACGAGCTTCAACTGCTCGAGCTGGTCACGGCGCTGCTTGTGGGCCGCAAGCCGAACATCCCTTCGCACAGCGTGTGCGTGGAGTGCAAGCGGCAGGGGCATCCGTGCGTGATGGTGTCGCAGGGCCAGCCGTGCCTGGGGCCGATCACCCACGCCGGGTGCGGGGCGCTGTGTCCTGGGTGTCAGCGGGCGTGCTACGGGTGCTTCGGGCCGATGGAGCAGCCGAACATCGCCTCGCTGGGGTCGTGGTTCACCACCGAGCAGGATCGTTCCCCGCGCGACATGAAGCGCATGCTGCGGAACTTCAACGGCTTCCTCGAACCCTTCAAGCAGGCGAGTGACCGCTATGAACGACTCGAACAAGAAAAATCGTGACATCCGCACGATCCGCGTCGGGGCGCTGGCGCGCGTCGAGGGCGAAGGGGCGCTGCACCTGGAGATGCGCGGGCGCGAGGTGGAGAGCGTGCGCCTGGACATCTATGAGCCGCCGCGCTTCTACGAAGCGTTCCTGCGCGGGCGCGATTACCAGGAAGTGCCCGACATCACCGCCCGCATCTGCGGCATCTGTCCGGTGGCGTACCAGATGGGCGCCTGCCACGCGCTGGAAAAAGCCATGGGCGTGTTCGACCAGGTCGATCCGGGCTTGCGCACCCTGCGCAACCTCCTTTACTGCGGGGAGTGGATCGAAAGCCACGTGCTGCACATGTTCATGCTCCACCTGCCGGACTTTCTGGGCTACGAAAGCGCGATCACCATGGCCGCCGACCACGGCGACGCCGTCCGCCGGGCGCTGCGCATCAAGAAGGCAGGCAACGAGCTGGTGGCTCTGCTCGGCGGGCGATCGGTGCATCCCGTGGGCGTGTGCGTCGGAGGATTCTATCGCCTGCCGGATGTCGAGCGCGTGAGGGCGCTCTCGGCCGAGGTTAGGGCGTGCCTGGAGGAGATGAGCGCGTTGACGATGTTTCTGGCCGAAAAGGTGGAGTACCCGGATCTCGAGCGCGACTACGAGTTTGTCAGCCTCTGCCCGGATGGCGAGTATCCGATGAACCTCGGCCGGATCCGCTCGAACAAGGGACTGGATGTCGATCAGGAGGAGTTTGATAAGGCCATCGAGGAACAGCACGTGGCGCATTCGACCGCGCTGCACGCGGTGATCCGCGGGCGCGGGGCGTACTTGGTCGGACCGCTGGCGCGGCTGAATCTCAACCACCAGAAGCTCCACCCCCGCGCCCAGACCCTCCTGGGCGACGTACGCCGAGCGCTCAAGCGCGACCTGCCCTGGCGGAACAACTTTCTGAGCCTGCCGGCGCGGGGGATCGAGACGGTTCACGCACTGGCGCTGGCGGCAGACATCCTCGACTCCTACACCCCACTTCCGCGAAGCCGCGTCCCCATCACGCCCCGTGCCGGAGAGGGCGGCCACGGAACCGAAGCGCCGCGCGGGGTGTGCTGGCACCGCTACCGCACCGAAGCGGATGGGACGATCGCCGAGGCGCGGATCATCCCCCCCACCAGCCAGAACCAGACCACCATCGAAGAGGATCTGCGGATCATGGCCCAGCGCGTCGCGGACATGGCCGATGAGGACGCGGCGATGGCTTGCGAACACCTGATCCGCAACTACGACCCGTGCATCAGTTGTTCGGTGCACTTTCTCAAGTTCAAACGGACGGTTCAAACGGCGTAAGGCGTCGCACCCAACTGGAAGAAGCATAAGTTATGCCCCCCACGACCCCTCCCATTCTGATCGCCTGCTGCGGCAACGCAATGGCCGGCGGCGATGCGCTCGGCCCCGCGGTGGCGGGTCTGTTGCGGCAGTGGGTGTTGCCTGGTGTGCAGGTCGCGGACGTGGGGATGAACCCCGCCGGTCTGCTGGACCTTCTCCCGGGTCGTTCGGGACTGATCATCGTGGACGCGGTTGTGGATTCGGATTCGGCGCCGGGGACGCTCATGGACATCGACTGGCTCGCGGCGGATCGGCCGGGGCTTGCGGCGGAAGCTGATTGGAGCAGTCACGGGCTGAGCATCGCCGCGCAACTGGCGCTGGCCGGGCGATTGGAGATGCTTCCCGGACGTGTCCGCCTGGTCGGGCTGGCGATCGACGGCCGGCAGGCCCGGCCCGGTTCGGCCGCGATCGAATTTGAACAGGTGAATCGTGTGGCCCGCCGCGCGGCGCGGCACGCGGTTCGATGGTTGAAGCAGGGCAAGGAGGTGTGCCATGCATGAAGTCTCCATCGTCCGGGCGCTCGCGTCCCAGGTCCAGCGTCACCTTCCAAGGCCGGTGCGGGTCCGCCGGGTGCGCGTGCGCATCGGGGCGCTCCAGGCCGTGGAACCCGCGGCGCTTGAGCTTGCCTGGCAGGCGGTGACGCAGGGCGGCGCCTTTGAGGGCGCGGCCCTCGAGGTGAAGC
>JBGTFI010000710.1:0-3764 GCA_041747335.1 Phycisphaeraceae bacterium
GAGTGGTTGCCCGACGCACTGCTCATCGTCACCACCGATGGATCCGTCGTCGGCGCCAATCGCGCAGCGCGCCTCCTGCTGTCGGACGGATCCTCGCCCGTGGAGCCCCGCTCGCTGTGGTCGGCCGTGCACGGAGATACCACCGGCGTCCTGGAGTACCTGCGCAATGGCGCGCGCACGCGCCAGCCGCTGCCCGGCGCACTGATGCTGGCGAATGGACACGACTCGCCCCGCCGGCTCCGGGCGACCGTGCGGGTGGTGCAGCCCGCTTCAGAGACCACGGGCGCGCTGCTGCTGCTGCAACTCCAGGATGTGCAGGGCGCATCCACGCGGTTCATGGAGCTCAACGATCAAGTCGCACAGGTCACTGCGGCCTTGCATCGGCTGCGGGTGGCCGAGGGAGAGCGGCGTCGCCTTGAAGCCCAGATGCTGCAGACCCAGAAGCTGGAAAGTCTCGGCGTGCTTGCCGGAGGCATCGCGCACGATTTCAACAACCTGCTGACGAGCATCATCGGCTACGTCGACCTCGCGCGCAATGAGCTCCGTCCCACTTCCACGGCGCGGGAATTCATCGACAACGCGGTAATCGGCGCACGACGCGCCGCCGAACTCACGCAGCAGATGCTGGCCTATTCCGGCAAGGGCACGCTTCTTGTCGAACCGGTGCAGCTGTCCACGCTCGTGATGGACATCGCTCGACTGCTTGAAGTGTCCATTTCCAAGAAGTGCGTGTTGCGCTATGACCTGATGGAGGATCTGCCCGCGTGCCTCGCGGACGCGACCCAGCTCCGCCAGGTCGTCATGAACCTGATCATCAACGCGTCGGACGCCATTGGTGATCGAAGCGGCGTGATCGCGATTACCACAGGCGCGGCCTGGTGCGACAAGGCGTATCTTGCCGAGAACTTCATCAACGACACGCTCGCCGAGGGGTTGTACGTGCACCTCGAGGTGGCCGACACCGGCAGTGGGATGTCGGCCGAAACGCGCGCGCGCATCTTCGATCCGTTCTTCACCACCAAGTTCACCGGGCGCGGCCTTGGGCTGGCTGCCGTGCTGGGCATCGTGCGCGGACACCATGGCGCCATCCGCGTCTACAGCGAGCTGGGACGGGGCACCACATTCAAGGTGCTGCTGCCAGCGCAGCCACAGGTCGAGGTGACGCGCCCCCCGCCCGCCACGGGATCCGAAGGGTGGCGTGGTACGGGGTCCGCCCTGGTCATCGACGACGAAGAGAGCATTCGCGCGCTCACGCGGCATCTGCTGGTGCAGATGGGGTTCGAGGTGCACACGGCCTGCGACGGTCGTGAGGGTGTGGCGATCTACCGGGAGATGGCGGCCAGCAATCCGCTGGTGCTGCTTGACCTGACGATGCCGCATGTCGATGGGGCAGAGGCGTTTGCGCAGATGCGCCGGATTCGCCCCGATGTGCGGGTGATCTTGATGAGCGGGTACAGCGAGCATTCCATCGCCACGCAGTTTGTCGGCAAGGGATTGCTCGGGTTCATCCAGAAGCCGTTCCTGATGAGCGAACTGCGTGAGCTGGTGCGTACGACGTCGGAGGCGACGGCGCCGGGCGACCTTCAACCGTCGCGCGCCCCAAGGAAGTAGCGAGCAGCGCGACGTACCTGAAGGTACCGCACGGCCGCCCAGCCACGTGTTGAGCAAGCGGCCACAGCACCACTTCCCGGCAGGCCCTGCGGGTAGCCATGGCTGAAGCTCCTCCGCTGACCCCTGATAAACGCTACGTCGTCGTGCGTGGCAGGCTTTGGCGTGCGGCGAACCCGAATCTCGGCAAGCGCCAGCGCGAGGCGTTCATCACGCAGCTGATGGATGCCCGCCGAGCGGTCGCCGCCGCGCTGAAGGCGAAAGACGCTGTCCAGCTTGCGTCGGCGCGCATGGCCGTCCACGCTGCCAAGGTCGGCTTGGGCGAGAGGGGTCCAGTCTGGTGGCTGGACGGCGCCAGGGACTACAACCGATTTCTGGTTAAGAACACCCCCTACGGGGAGTGGTTCGAGCAATTCAGTCGCACACCTCAGGTGTCGGCGGCCAAAGGCCGGCAACGGCGCGGGGCGTGACCACAAGTTCCAGCCGACGTCCTCGCCGTCGCGTTGCTCAAGCGTGGCTGCGGCTGAACGTGGGGCGTTAGCCCGACCAATACCTCATCAGAACAAGGGGGAGTATGGGCCGTGATCGCGCAATCCGCATCGGTCTTTGGGTCTCTGTCCTGATGAGCGCCATGGCGGTTGTCGTTTTCGTGCCCCTCGCACTAAGCCAGGAATCGAGTCTTGTCCCCGTCGCGCCACCGCGCCATGTCGTGGCGCAGCAGATCGTCGGCATCGCAGTCTTCGGTGGCGCCTTCGCGTGGCTGGCACGGCAGACCGTGATCAATCGAGCCCTCGTGGCGGTGGGCGGTCTCGGTAAACTGGGCTACTTCTTCACGACTGCTGCGTATTGGCTGGCGGGAGACCTCCCCTTCGCCATGGTCGGGAGTGCAGTAGTCCCAGATTTACTATTGGGCGCCCGCCAGTTGCGGCTGAATAGAGGCTCGGTTGACTTCGTCCAACCCCTGTACCGAGAGTCCATATGGCCATTGTCATCAAGGCATGTGCGTGGGCCCCCGCCTCCGATCGCTCCCAGCGAACGCCATGAGGTGCTCGATGCGCTACGTGGGCTGGCGCTGTTCGGCATCCTGTTCGTGAACCTCGATGCTGGTGGCGTTCGACAGCAAATCTTCCCCTGACCCCGGCACCGTCCTATGCCCCCCAGATTCGTCGACCTCAGTCACACCATCGAACACGGCATGGTCACCTACAAGGGCCTGCCCGCGCCCATCATCTGCGACTACCTGAGCCGCACTGAGTCCCGGAAGCGCTACGCTCCCGGGACGGAGTTCCAGATCGGGAAAATCGAGATGGTGGCCAACACCGGCACCTACCTGGACAGCCCATTCCATCGCTACGGCCATGGCAAGGATCTGGCCGATCTTCCGCTCCCGTCGCTCGCCAATCTCGAGTGCCTCGTCGCCCGGATCTCGGCGGGGCCCGGTCGAGCAATCGCGCGCCTGCCTTTCAGCGCGGATCTGGTTCGCGGGAAGGCTGTTCTGCTCCATACCGGCTGGGACCGGCACTGGCGGACCGATCAGTACTTTGAGGGCCACCCCTTCGTCACGGGTGAGCTGGCCGCATGGCTCGTACGCGCTGGCGCGGTTCTCGTGGGGATCGATTCATTCAACATCGACAGTGTGGACGACGGCCATCGGCCGGTACATAGCGCCTTGCTTGGCGCGGAGATCCCGATTGTCGAGCACATGCGAGGCCTTGACCAGCTTCCTGACCGTGGGAGCCGTTTCTTCGCCGTTCCACCCAAGGTCAGGGGCTTCGGTACCTTTCCCGTCCGGGCCTTCGCGCTGACGGAGTAATCGCGGACCGAGTCACCGCTTCCCGTGGAGACCAGCGGCACGACCCCCTGCTGCATTCTCCGCCCCACCTGTTCCGTCCCCCCTTCCCGGGGGGTAGATTCCGCGATCCCTTCCCTCGCCCGGAGTTTTCGCAATGCGTTCCGCCGTTGCCCCACGCCTGTTGATCGCCGCGCTCCTTCTCGGCGTCTCGACGCCCGTCCTCGACGCCCAGCAACTCGACGCCCGGCGCCTCGACCGCCTGAAGACCGAGGCCGCCCGGATGATCGACGAGCGCGCCAAGATGATCCAGGAGGGAGTGGACATGCTCTTCTCCTTCAGCGAACTGGGCTTCCAGGAGCACGAG
>JBGTFI010000711.1:0-2379 GCA_041747335.1 Phycisphaeraceae bacterium
GGGGAACGCGACCGTGCCCACGCCGTGGCCCACATCCACGCGCGTTCCGCCGGGGTTGGGCAGGGTGATCGACCGGCCGATGGTGGTCTGTCCGGGCCGCAGCCGCCCGCCTTCGGGCAGGCTGGCGCTGAGGTCAATGAAGAAGACGCCCGTATCGTCCTGGGGCAGCGCCCCCACCGGCACGCCCTCGTACGTCCGCGCGGGATCGAGGATCAAGACCAGCGGCAGGATCAGGTCCGTCGCCCCGGTGTTGGTGAGCCGGGCGTCGTAGGAGACCGTCCCGGCCGAGCGCAGCATCCTGGAGTTGTAAAGCTCGATCGCCACGAACGGCGAGAAGTCGGACACAGCCGTGAAGGTGATGATGTGCGTCTCACCGAGGGGCACGCCCTGCTCGCTGACGATCGTCGGGAGCACCTCGAGGGTGTAACGGTCGGACTGGAGTGCATCGAAGCTCAAAGTCGCCGTGCGCGTCTGGGGGTTGTAGGAGATGCCGGCGAAGGTGATCTCATCGCCGCCGTCGGCGATCAGCCGGTAATTCGCGGTGTTGCGCACCGACCCCGCGTCCGTCAGCGGATCGGCCGCGCGCATGTCCTGATCGAACGTGACCGTAATGAACCCGCGCGGCAGGGCGACGACGGCCTCGTGCGGCGGGTTGGTGGCGATCACCCTGGGCGCGAGGATCGGGCTGATCACGTCGATCTGGTTCGACTGGCTGAGCAGGATGCGCCCGTCGAGCGTGGTCCTCACGATGTCCCCGCGCGTGCCGCCGGTGGCGATGCCCGTGTGCTGAAGGCTGACCAGGTCGATCATGAACAGCTCGCCGGCGTTGCTGCTGACAAAGAGCAGATCGCGAAGCTGCGTGCCCGGCAGGCCGAACGCCAGCGAATCAACCGGCGAATCGAAGCGGAACATCAGCTCCGGCCGGCCTCGATCATCGAACCGCACCACGTCCCCGCGCCGCGGCCAGACGGCCGCCCAGAGTTCGCCTCCCCCGGAAGTATCAGCCGTGAACACCAGGTTCCCCACCCGCAGCGTCGAATACGGCCGGAAGGTGCGCGTCGCCGGATCGAAGATATCCACGCCCCGGCTGGTCGAGACGTAGATCTCGCCGGTGGTGGGATGGATCGCCAGGGACTGCGTCACGCCCTCGCCGAACTGCTCGAGAATCTCGCCGCTCTGCGCGTCCAGACGAAGCAGCGGCCCGCCGCCGGTCGTCGCCCAGATGTCGCCGGCCGCGTCCATCGCCATGTCGAAGACTGGATAGGGCAGGGTGATGATCGGATCGCCGGCTTCTCCTCCTTCGAGCGGGAAGAGGTAGAGCGAGCCGCGGTTCAGCCCGCCGCTGGCGAGCACCGAACCGTCGGCCAGCGGAAGGATGGCAATCGGGGCGATGTTCGCGAAGCTCGCGCCGATGCCGGTGGCGAACGAGCGGGCGACGAATGGCCGGATGACCCGGTCAAACTCGCTGATCCGCGTGCTGGGCGGGAAGGCGGGAATCTGATCCTCGGCTTCGTTGAAGAGCGGGTTCGTGGAGGGTGTGGGCGATGGTGGAGGGGGATCGCCCAGGTCCGGTCCGGCCGTCTCATCGACCATCGGCAGCGTGCCGAGGTTCACCCCGCCGCCGGAATCCGGCGCGGCGATGCCCGCGGGGGGAAGCTCGCGGTTGCCCGCGTTGTCGGTGGCAAGAGCGAGGAATTCGTAGGTCTTGCCCGCCTCGCCCTCGAAGACCAGCGACGTATCGGTCGAGGTCGTGCGCAGGATGCGGAAGTCCCCGCCGTCCTCGGCCACGTAGACCGTCACCTGCTTCACGCCCGCCCCGGCGCTCGCGGCGGTCATCACGTCCTGCGCCTCCCACGACAGCAGGAAGTTGCCCATGTCGTCGAGCGGCGTGACGGTGAGCGTTGTTTGGGGCGCGGCGCTGTCGATGGTGTGAACGGTGGGGTTCGTATCTTCCGGGGGCGCGCTGTCAAAGAGCACGCGGGCCTGGAGATCGATCGTGTCGCCCGTGGGGGTGTCGGCGAAGGCCTCAGTGGTGAAGGTCACGAACCCGAAGCCGTGGCCCTCGGCGTTGTTGGGCGCGAGCAGGCCGAGGTTCGGGTTCTGGAGCAGTTCGCCCGTCTGCGGGTCGATCGCCTGAATCAGCCACGAAGCGGTGTTGGTGGGGATGTCCATGGCCGCGGTGACGCGAAGCACAAAGCCAAGCTCGCGCACGAAGTCGAAGTCGCCCTGGAACGCCCCGCGCGTGCCCGGCAGGTCCACCGAGACCTGCCCGATGCGCATGTCGCCCAGGCGGAAGCGGCGCGGATCGAGGTCGTCATCGAGCGGCAAAACGATGCGTATCTCGCTGACGTAGCGCGAGGCGCCGGCGTCGTTCTGGAA
>JBGTFI010000712.1:0-3144 GCA_041747335.1 Phycisphaeraceae bacterium
GCTCTCGCAGGCGCGCTGGATTTCCCGCGGCGTTGTGGGGTCGCGCTGTGCCAATGCCCGTTTGATGTCCGCCTCCGTGGCGAGCGGGGCGATCCAGTCCGGTTCCGGCTGGGGCGGGGCGCTTCGGCCCAGGAGGACGAGGGTCGCCCGATACGCACCTGCCAGTGCGATCGCCGCCTCGGCGGTGACGCCGCGCGCGCCGCCCGTGACGATGACCACGTCCCCCGGCGCGATCGGCGGCCTGGTGGCCTGCCCTGGAATCGATGCCGATTCCAGCACGATCCCGGATCGAACGCCCGTCTGATCGATGCCCACTTCGAGAGGACCGCGAAGGAGCATTTCATCCACGATCGCGCGCACGACCGCGGTTGCATCCTTTGGAGCCGGATCGATGTCGAGCGCTTTGCAGGCGACGTGCGGCCATTCGTGGCTGGCCGTCTTGACCAGCCCGTGAAGCCCCGCGTGCGAGGGATTCTCCAGCCCCGATGCGCCAAGCCCGAATCCGCCGCCCATGCGGCTGACCGACATGAGCAAGGCATCTCCCTCATCCTCGCCCGCACGAAGCGATGCGCCCGCGGCGCGAAGCCACCGCAGCGCTCGAAGGGACAGCTCTGCGTCCTCATCCGGCGGTGCAAGGAAGATGAGTCCAGCGAGTGAGCGGCTTTCAAAGTCGTATGTCGCGTCCCAGTCGCGCTGCTCCACACGAATCTGACGCCTGGCGAGCGCCTGAACCAAGGCGTCGCCCAGGGCGTCACCGCGCTTTGCCACCACCACGATCGGAGCTTGCGCGAGATCGAGCGGAACGCGGTGCTCCGCATTCATCGGACGGATGGCGACGATCCGCTTCTCCAGCACCTGATCCAGCGAAGCGGCAGCGGGCGGAGCCGCACCGGCCGGTTCACTGGCTTTCTTCGCCGGTGACGCCGCACGCGCCGCGTCGGCAACACCGCTGTCGTACCCCAGATACGCCGCGACCTGGCCGAGGGTGTGGAACCGGCCAAGATCATCCGGACTGACCGCTGGCAGCCCGGGCACCCGCTCCTGAACGGCTGAGAGAATCTCGACGCGCTTGATCGAATCGATGCCCAGGTCCGCGTCGAGCGACATGTCCAGATTGAGCATCTCGACGGGGTAGCCGGTCTTCTCCGCGACGACTTCAAGCAGCAACGCATCAAGCCCAGGTGGCGTGGAATCACTACCGGCCAGGGTGAGACTGGCGGGTTGTCCGCCAGAGCGCAGGTCATCGGACGCTCGAACACTGGCGGATAAGCCGCCAGTGGCGCCGGGCGTAGCGGCATCCGACAACAGCGCCACGATATCCGCCAGGGTCGCCAATCGGCCTAGATCCTCCGGGCTGACCGGCGGGAGATCGGGGAGCTTTTCCTGGATGGCCGCGAGAATCTCCACGCGTTTGATCGAATCGATCCCAAGGTCGGCGTCCAGAGACATCTCCAGATTGAGCATCTCGACGGGGTAGCCGGTCTTGTCGGCGATCACCTCTAGAAGCAGCAAGCCGAGCGCCCCCCTCGGCGCGGCGTCATCATGCCTCGCAGGCGCCGCCTCACGCGGCGCCGCGGATCGACCGTTCCTCGGCATTGATGCCGCCATGTGGTCCACCACTTCGCGAAGCGTCTGCAACCGCCCAAGGTCATCCGGGTTCACCGGCGGCGCATCGGGCAACTTCTCCTGAAGGGCTGAGAGTATCTCGACACGCTTGATTGATTCGATGCCCAGGTCCGCATCGAGGGACATGTCCAGGGTCAGCATTTCCGCGGGGTAGCCGGTCGTGTCAGCGACAACATCGAGAAGTGTTTGCGCAAGCTTCTCCTCGCGTGGCGTCGTCCCTTCGGGTGGCTGGGACAGAGGCTTTGCGCCGCCCCAGCGCTCCGCCGCGGGGTCACTGGGGTGACGCTCGATGTCTCGCTCTCCACCAGCCGCCGCTGGTTCAGGATCACTGGCGGGCAAGCCACCGGTGACACGCGGTGTAGGTCCGGCTGTGCCGGACAAGGGGGATGCACTGGCGGGCAAGCCGCCAGTGCCACCCGGCAAGCCAACGGTGGCAGCCGGTGCGGAAGGCACCACCGGAGCCTGCGTCGTCTGCGGCAGCCCCAGCGAAGCGCTGATGAGTCTCTGCTGATGCTCCAGAAGCTGCTGGATGGATTGCTGGGCCTGCGTCTGGCCTTCGAGATATTGCCGGTGCAGCTCGGCCGTCTGCTGATGGAGTTTCTCGAGCGCCAGCATGGATTGACGGGTTAGCTCGAGCGCCTGCGCCACGGCGCTTCCGGGGGCGGGGGCGGGGGCGGGGGCGGGGGCGGGGAAAGGGCAAAGGGCGGATGATTCAGGCTCGGGGGACTTGGACTTTGGTGGCGTCACGGGTGGTGTGGTTCCGGGCGTGGTGTTGGCAGCCGTCACGGGTGTCCGTTTCGGTTCGATCGGCTGCTGCTTTCTTGCTCGCGGTTTGACGTAATTCGCGCCGCAGAGCCTGACGGTCATCCGCTGTGCGGAAGGGTCGGGTGCTCGCGGCGGGCAGTTCTCATCCCAGCGCTTCAGGTCCACGGAGTAACCCAGCGCCGTCAACCGTCCAAGCGTGCGCGCAAGATCATATTGCCCGTCCGCCTGGCCGGCCGATGCGTCCAGCGCGATGGCGTGTACGTCCGGAACGATCGCGCGGACCAGGCCGGTGAGCGTCGAACCTGGCCCCACTTCCACGAAGGTCGCGCACCCGGCCTTGCACATCGCCTCGATCTGCCTCACGAACTCGACCGGCCGGGCCAAGTGCTCAGCCAAGAGCGCCCGAGCGCTATCGGCCTCGTCGGGATAGGGCGATGCGGTGGTGTTCGACCAAACCTTCGGCAACGCGTCGCTTAATTTCTCAAAGCGAATGCCGTCGATGACCCTGCGAAAAGGTTCGCGCGCCGTGGCGACGAGCGGGCTGTGGAACGCGGCGCTCACCGCGAGCTTCTTCGCCCGATGCCCCGCTGCTTTGAGGAGCTCGCCGGCGCGATCGATCGCCTGGGCCGATCCTGACAGAACGTGCTGCCTGGGTGCGTTGCGGTTGGCGATGACGACATCCGGCGCTTCGCGGGCAATAAGCTCCGTAAGTTCCTCGAACGAGGCGTCCGTCGCGAGCATCGCGCCCCGCCC
>JBGTFI010000713.1:0-21748 GCA_041747335.1 Phycisphaeraceae bacterium
GACACCGCGTCCAGCCCGCAGCACGCCGTCACCGCCGCCGGCTGCGTGAGCGTCAGCCTGGGATCCAGCACCGCCGCGTCCACCGCCAGCATCGGGTCGCCCACGGCCATCTTCCGGTGTGTCTTCTCATCCGCGATCAGCGCGTAGCTCTGGCTCTCGCTCCCGGTCCCGGCCGTCGTCGGCACGGCCACCAGCGGCAGCGTCTTGACGGATCGCTTGCCCGTGTGCCAGAAGTCCCGGATCTCTCCCCCGTTGGCCAGGATCAGCGCGCACCCCTTGGCCGTGTCCATGCTGCTGCCCCCGCCCAGCCCGACGATCAGATCAATGCCCCCCTCCTGCGCCGCCTCCACACAATGCCCCACCTCCCGCGTGGTCGGGTTCTCATGAACCCCCTCGAACACCACCGCCTCAAGCCCTGCCCGCACCAGGTGCTCGCGCACCAGGTCGCAGTGACCCGCGGCCACCAGCCCCGCGTCCGTGACGATCAGCGCCCGCGTCCCCCCGGCCTCACGCGAAAGCTGCCCCACGCGCTCCACGCACCCCACGCCGAACACGTACCGCGTCCGCGTCTGAAACTCAAAGCCGGTGATGGGCATCGCGGTCGTCTGGCTCAGGCGGGTCGTGGGGGTCATGAGGTACGTCCGGGGTGACCTTGGCGGCCCGAAACACTATCGCGGGATTATCGCGGGACCATCACTCGATCATCACGCAAGCATGATCGGGCTAGCGCTTGTCCGCGCTCGCCACCGCGCGCGGCGCCATCTGAATCGCACGGCGGCGATACAGGAACTCAAACAGGTTCCCCTCGTGCGGCTGCTCCCAGCTCACGTGCGAGGTCGGCATCGCCCCGATGTTCAGCCGCTCGATCAGCGGGCAGCGAAGCAGCTCGTCGATCCAGCGTTCATCCTCCGTCACCGCCGTGACGACCAGCGACGGTCCGATCCACTCGAGCATCCGTTCGCGAGGCAGCTCCACCACGCTCGTGAACGGGAACATGAACTCCGTGTTCGCCAGAGGATGCTCCGGGGATGAACACCATACGACCGTCGGCAGCAGGTAGGTCGCGCCCTCCTTCGTCACCAACCTCGGCCCGCCTCGGATCCCTAGCGTCACGTCCTCCGCCCCCGGGGTGCGCAGCCGCTCGTCGATCGTCTGATCGATCCACTGCGCGACCTTCGCATTGGCGAAACCAGCCAGCGTCGCCCCCGGATCCGTCACCCCGCGCGGTGTGATCGCCGCGAACCGCTCAGCCAGCGCCTGCGCCACCTCCCGCCCGCGCGACGGCACGACGATCGTCGAGGCGTTGATGCAGCTCCTCCCCCCGTTGTTCACCACCGAATCGACCATCACCTCCAGGTGATCCCGCCAGTGATCCATCTGGTCCTCGCCGACAAGCACCTTGCTCCGACCCGGCCCATGCACCTCCACCGCCGGGTTGTTCGCGTGCTGCGCGACGGTCTTCTCATCCCCAAACAGCAGCAGCCGCCCGCACGATTGAAGGATCATGTTCGACCCCTCGTGGGTGGTCGGGTAGTAGAGCGCCGCCTCCCTGGGCATTCCCGCACCCACGAGCGCCCGCGCGATGCGAAGCGGCGTCCACGGCTCCTCGCGCCCCGGCTTGAGCACCACTGGAACCTTCAGCGCGATCGCCGCAAGCCACAGCGAATTGACCCCCGGCGAGTTGCTCGGAAGAATCGCCCCAAGGGCGCTGGTCACCGGAAAGTAGCTCACCGCCACGCCCGCCTGCTCGCCCTGCCCGCGATCAATCACCGACAGGTCCAGCCCGCGCGTCAGCCCCGCGAGAATCTCCCGCATGTGCGCCAGCACGTAGGCGATCTTTTCCATGTTCCGCGCGATCAGCGCATGGGGCAATCCGCTCGTGGCGCAAAGCTGCGCGATGTAATCCCCGCGAGACTGGAGCGGCCCCTCCGAAGCGATCGGAAGCTCCCGGTGAAGGAACAGTTCCGCCGCTCTGGCACACACGTCGATCAGATCCTCGCAGCTTCGAGCGCGAAGCGCCCCGGCCGCGCGATCCAGCGACCGCATGTCCCGGCGGATCAACCCCGCGTTCGCCTGGCTGACCGTCGCCACCCCCCCCCCGCCGCGCACGTCCAGAAGCTCGGCCTTGTCGAGGCTGTCGTAGTCCTCCCCGAAACGAATCACCGGAATACGCGGCAGCATCGTCACAACATCATTCCCATCAGGTCTGAGCCCATGCCTTTCACACCCTGCACCCCTGCACCCGACACCCCGCTCAATACACGCCCTCGACGATCTTCGTTTCGCTCGCGCCGAACGGCCGGACATCCGCCACCCCGTCCCACGCAAACTGCTCGCAAGGCCGGCGACGGATCGCCTCGTCGCGTTCCAGGAACCGGGGCATGAAGAACTCCTTGGTCATCGTCGTCAGCTCCACCCGGCCCCACGAATCGTAGTCCACCGTCCGCGTGGTTTCCTGAGGATCGACGATCCGAAGCACCGCCCGCGGCTGGGGCGCGTAGTAGGTGATGCTGTAATGGTCTTCGGGCGTCAGTTTCCGACTGCACGCCAGCCCCATGAGCGTGTTGCCGTAAGTCGGCACGAATGCCACGCGGTTCTCAAGCACCTCCTCGATCAGGAACCGCACCGTCTGCGGCGTCAGCGTCGTCCCCCCGCAGAAGACCCCCTTGATCCCCGCATCGGCGATCGAGATCTTCTCGCTCATCGATTCGAGCAGCTTGGGCGTGGTGAAGAGGCACCCGATCTTGCGGTTCTTGAGGATCGTCACCGCCTGATCGATCACGTGTTCCTGGTACGCCCGCGCCTGGTCGAAATGACCGGCCGCGATCACCTTCTTGACCCATCGGGGGTCGAGGTCCACGAAGAAGCACGACCCCCCGCGATGGTTCGCCAGGTGTTCGATTGCCAGACGCAACCGCCTCGGGCCGGTCGGACCGACCATCAGCCAGTTCGCGCCGCGCGGGAACACATCGTCCCCGTAATGGTCGGAAAACTCCTCGTAATCGACCTTGTAGTCGTCCCACCCGATCCGCTGCTTGGGCATGCCCGTCGTCCCGCCGGTCTCGAAGACGTTGAACGGCCGGCCCGCAAAGGCGCGCGGCGCCCATTCGTGCGGCTGAACGTCGCGCAGCCACTCATCCTTGAAGTGCGGGAACTTCGTGATGTCCGCGAAGGATTGGACCTCTTCGATCGGGTTCCACCCGGCATGCTTCGCCCAGTTCAACCAGAACGGGCACCCCGTTTCCGGCGAAAAATGCCGGCGGATGACCTCCCGCGTGTGCGCATCGAGCTTCGCCTGCGCCGCTTCGCCTCCGTGGACGTGTTTCTCTTTCATCGTCTGTGTGCTCATTCGACTCTCATTCCTCAGCGGTTGCGATCCGGCGCGTCACCCGCGTCGCACCAGCACGAACTTGTCCACGGTTTCGGGCGAGGGCGGACGGGTCAGCAGCGAGACGAACGTCAGCGCCGACGCAGAACACAGGAACATGATCGCCGCCGGCATCATCCCGTAGATCAGCAGCTCCTCACCGTTGTCGCCCGCGCGCAGCATCATGTCCCGCGTGAAGAGAACGATCCACACCACCGCCGTCACCGCCACGCACGCGATCGCCCCGGCCTTGGTCACCCGCTTCCAGTACACCGCCGCGAACACCAGCGGGAACAGCGCCCCGAAACCGCTGAAACACCACACCCCCAGCGCGAAGATGTGCGGCGGATTCAGCAGCGACAGCAGGTACGTGACCACCACGATGCTGAGCACGAACGCGCGGCCGAGCATCAGTTTCTGGCGATCCGTCAGATCTCCCCCGCGATACAACCGCGCGGCGATGTCGTTGGTGAACATGGTCCCCAGGCACATGAACTGAGAATCCAGCGACGACATGATCGCCGCCAGCACCCCGGCCGTCAGCAGCCCGCTCAGGAAGTCCGAGTGGACCAGGTCCTTCACCATCTTCCCGAGGATCGCGTTGGAATTGCCCCCCGGCGCGGTCAGACCGTACCCCGCCGCCCAGATCCCGATCAGAATGCACGGCAGCCACACGATCATGATGAAGATCGGGTGCGCCACCACCGTCAGGCGGAACGTCTTGGCGCTGCGCGCGGTGAGCCAGTGCTGGAACAGGTGCGGGAACATCCCGACCGACAGCGGCACGAACATGTACGAAAGAAACTGAAGCTGCCCGATCATCCCCTCGCGCACCAGATGCCCATGAGCCTTCTCCGCCGTCAGTTTCGAAGCCCCCCGGATCGCCTCAAGAACCCCCAGCGGCTGCCCCGTCGGACCGATGTGCTCCCGCCCGATCGCCCGCGCGATCATCCAGAACGCCAGCAGACCCGTGGCCATGAACACGATCGTCTGGAACGTGTTCGCCCACGCCGTGCTCCGCACCCCGCCGTAGAACACGTACGTCAGCACCACCCCGCTGATGACCAGCCCCGTCAACCACTGCGGAATCGCGCCCGCGGTGAAGGTCTCCGGAAACATCCCGATCGATAGTGCCCGCACCGTCGCGCCCGCCCCAAGAAGCCCGATCAGGAGATACGGAATCACCAGCATCACCAGGATCGGAAACAGCAGGTAACCCAGAAACGGCGACTCGAACCGATCCCGGAAGAACTGACACTGCGTCACGTACCCGTACCGCTTCCCGATCGCCCAGCAGCGGATGCCCACCAGGAAAAACACCGCCGAATGCACCAGCCCCGACCACGACGCCATCAGCCCGTACACCCCGATGCCCTTGTCATACGCCTCAGCCGTCGATCCCACCATCGCGAACGCCGTCATCGTCGTCCCGAAGACCGACATCAGCAGCATGATCGGACCGATCGACCGGCTGGCCACGAAGTAATCCGCGCTCGTCCCGCGAAAGAAGGCCCCGCTCACCACCCCCAGCACAAGAAGGGACGCCAGGTAGGCGAGGATCACCCACAGCGGAAGACGCGACGCCTCGGCCAGAAACGTCATCGTCATCATCGCGCGCCCTCCTGCGCGCGGTTCCCCGCCGCGGGCGCGTCGTACTCATCCGCCCATGCTTCGATCTCCGTCGGCCAGGCCCACTTCACCGCCGCCAGCCACAGCATCCCCGAGGCGATCGAGAACATCGCGTGGTAGAACAGCCCGATGGGCATGAACCCGAACACCAGCGTCGGCGTGTCCCACCACCAGAAATCCTGGTGAAACGCGGCCATCACCGCCACGGCGATCCACATCCACGCCCGGGAACGTTCGGGGGCGTCAATTCTGCTCATAACGCTGTGCTTCCACGAGGTGGTCCACCGGCCGGCGGCTACTTGCTCTCAATCGCGAAGAGGTGCGTGTGGGTGTTGACGTACAGCACCCCGTTGGCCGCCACGGGCGTCCCGTAGATCGGACCGTCAAAGTCGATCGTGTCGATCACCTCAAGCTCCTTCCCGGCCCGGAAGATCGTCAGCTCCCCATCTTCGTTGCCGACGTAAACCTTCCCATCCACCACCAGCGGCGAACCCCAGATGTGGCTCTGGGTGTCATGCACCCAGTACGCCTTGCCGGTGTCCGCGTCGATGCAGTGGACCCGCCCCGTGTAGTCCGCGGCGTACACCAGGTTCTCCGCGATCGCCACCGTCGAGATCGAGCGGTGAAGGTCCGTGTACGTCCAGATAGCCCCGCTCTTAGAGATGTCCCCCCGCCCTGTCGCGTCGATGCACTGCAGCGCGCCGATGCCCTCGCCGTGCTCCGGATCCTGCCCGATCGACACATAGACCCGGTTCTTGTGTACCACCGGCGTCGAAATGATCTCGCTCGGACCCTCGTAGGCGGTGTACCGCCGCGGCTGACCACTGTCATCCGTCCGGTATGAAGGCGGATTGGCGTCAAACCGCCAGAGCTCCTTGAACACCATGAAACCCTCATCATCCGCCTGAGGCGTGGTGTCAAAGCCGTAGCAGAAGCCGTCCCCCGCACCGAAGATGATCTGTCCCGGACCGTCACCGCTTTCCAGGTACGCCGGCGACGACCAGTTCGAGTGCATCGAGTTGCGGCTGATCCCCGACGCCTCCTCCACCACCAGCTCCCCCGTCATCTTGTTCAGTCCGATCAGCGCCGGCGCGTTGGGCGCCGGAATGTTCACGTGCGACCAGTCCTGACCGTTCGACGTCGCCACATACACCACATCCCCCACCACCATCGCCGAGTTGCTCGCGATGTTGTGCGGAAAAACCCCAAGCTCGTCCCTCATGTCGAACACCCACAGAATGTCCGCGTCCTTCGCCCCGACCACGATCGACGCCGGATCCACGCCCGCCTCCGCCATGTACTTCGCCTCGTCCTGGAACCCCTGGTTCCCGTCGGCCATCCCGTTCACGTCCAGGCACACCACCTCGCAGCGGTTGGTCACCACGTACAGCCGATCGCCATCGACCGCCGGGGAAGAGCAGATGCCAAGGTACTCCCAGTCGCTGACTTTCCCCGCCCCGAGCTTGGGCACCACCAGTTGCCAGCGAAACTCCCCGGTCTGCTCATCGAAGCAGTAGAGGTTCCCCCGATCCCCCTTGTGCTGCGGGTCGCGCGACGATTCGTTGTTGGTCCCGATGAAAACCTTCCCCCCCGAAACCACCGGGTTGCCGTACGACTGCGATCCGAGCTTCGCCACCCACTTGATGTTGCGCGTCGTCGCGGGATCGACCTCCTCAGTTCCCCGCTTGAGCCTGCCGGGGTCGAACGAGTGCGCGATGCCCTTCTCCGCGGAAACCATGTTGCGCGACGGCGTACCGCCCCACATCGGCCAGTCCGCCGCCGTCGCCAGGCCCGTGGCGGCGCACACCGCGGCCGCGCAGGTGATCAAAGCTCGTGTGTTCATCATCAGGTTCCTCATTTGATCGCCATTCATCGTAGGCTCGCTGCCGGGGACGCGCCCCCGCGCCCCGGCGTCGACCGGCGCGAATACCGTCAATCATTCGCCCGAACAACCACGTTGTCCACATACACGCTCATACGGCTCTGAGGGGAGTAACCGAACAACCCCGGCGCGCCGTGCGTGTGGGCGTGCTCGTGAGGCACTTCGATCGTCCAGGCTTCCGGCTCGGGCGCGCCCCGCTCCCACGCCTTGGCGCGCACCACCCCCGAACCGTCCGACGCCACGTCCACCCGCGTCTTGAGCCGATACCACTTGTTCGCCTGCCACGGGAACGGCACCGAAACCTTGATCCGGTCGTGATTCGAACTCACTTCCAGAATCTGCCAGTTCCCGATCAGCGCGATGATGTACCGCTGGTTAATCAACCCGACGTTCGACATGATCCGCCGGTTCCCGTCGGTCATCACGTCGGCCTCCATCGTGTACCCGCTCGCGTCGGGGTGTCCGATGAACGACATCGCACGCTGGAACAGCACGCTGTCGAGCGTCTTCACGAGAACCTTGTTCCCCTCAAGCTCGCGGATCTCCCACTTCAGACGCGCCCCGATCCACGGAAGCGGCGGATACGCGAACGGACCCTCCGCCGCCCCGCCGCTCTGGTCGATCGCGAACCCCTCGAAGTCCTCCTCCAGCGGCATCGCCGGCAGAACCCGCGCCCGCATCGTCCCCGAAAGCTTCAGCAGATCCCGCGACTCGGCCTTGATCGCACCCGCCGAAACCGCCGACCCCGCGCGAATCTCCCCGCCCGCGCTCACCTTCGCGTCCACCTCCGAACGCACCCGCGCCGTCGGCGGAATGAAGCTGCTCCACGTCACCCCGCTCCCCGGAAGCTCCTTCACCAAGTGACCGGATTCATCCAGCGAACGCACGCTCAGGAACGCCGCCTCCCCCGGCTGCAGCAGCACGTCCACCGGCACAATCGACAGCCGCGTCGCCTTGCCCGGCGTCTTGCGCACATACTGCTCGATCACACGTTCTTCCGCTCCGCTCACGTTGCGCTGCGACCCGAAGCAGTAGAGCTTCTCCGTCGTGTGAACGAAGATCTTCCCGTCGTACACGCTGGGCGATCCCAGCCCGTGCCCCTCAAGCTGCACCTTCGCCAGAACTTCCGCCCCCGTATCGCTCGGCCGAAGAATGTAGAAAAGCCCGTTCTCCATCGGCACATACAGCTTCCCGTCGGCGTAGAGCGGCGAGGCGTGGAGCTGGCTGGGCGCCAGCTTCTCCGTCCACAGAATCTCCCCCGTCTTCGCGTTCACGCACGCCAGCTCCCCCACCTGCGTACATTGGTACACCCGGTCGCCCACCAGCGTCGGGGAACTGGTGAACATCGTCGTCGGATTGCGCCACACCTCCCGCTCGAACCCCACCACCACCGGCGCTTCCCCACCGGCCTCCGGCGCCGCCCCCAGCCGGTACGCGATCATCCGACCGGCCGTCGAGGCATCAATGTTCTCCATCCCGTGCGTCGCGATGATCGTCTCCTCGAAGATCACCGGCGACACGTTGATCCCCCCCAGCGCCATCTGATGCCGCCAGATCGGTTCGCCCGTCCGCGCGTTCACCCCCACCAGGTTCCCGCACCCCAGACCCACGTAGAACACACGCTTGTCGCCCGCCCATGTCAGGTACGGCGTGCTGAACGAACTGTCCTTGAGGAAAGGATCACCCACGCCGGGCGTCGAAGACCACACCAGATCCCCCGTCGCCTTGTTGAACGCCAGGAACCGGTCGCGCGCCGGACCGTCCGCGCCCCAGTACGAGGTCACCGCGCGCGTGATGACCAGATCCCCGTCGACCACCGGACTTCCCGTCCTCCCATTGGGAAACGTCAGCCCCCCGAACCGCTCCATGAGCGACACCATCCACAACTGCTGCCCCTCCGGAGAAACGCACACCACATCTCCCGGCGTCGTTCGCAGGTAGATGTTCCCCGTCTCCGGATCGATCACCGGCGCGCCGATGCTGTACCGGTCGTAGGTGATGTCGCTCATGAAATCATTGAAGTGCAGGCTCCAAAGGCGCTTGCCGCTCCCAGGGTCAATCGCCGTCAGCACCTCGCGAAGGTCCGCCCCCTGCCGCTCGTACCCCCAGGCGTAGGCCGTCTGCTTCCCATCCCGGTCCGCGATCACGACCGTGCCCCTCCCGGGCAAATCAATGTCCCACAGGTGATTCTCCCCTCCGGGCGTCCAAGTCGCCGGCAGGTTCTTCTCCGAGCTGGTCCCGTTCTGCGCCGGACCCCGCCAGTTCAGCCAGCCTTTCACCCCCGCCTGCGCGGGGACGGACCAGAGCGCCGCGCCCAAAAGCGCGGCCGCCATAGTAATGCGCGTCGTGCATGTCATGCGTGTCATGGATTCGGTATCCTTTGCGTTCTGGGAGGACGGGCCGGCAGCGGCCGGCGGCCGGGCATCGTGTTCAATCCCCCGCATCGGGGGGCGATGCCCGGAAGCTTGATACCTACACGTACGATTTCCAGGAGTACCTTACCCGATGCCCGCCCGCGAATCAACCGTCCCCCTCCCCGCACCCATCGACGCCCCCGACCGCCGCCGCCTGCCCCCCCTGCTCCGGCGCGCCTGGTTCAGCCTCAACCAGGCGTTCCGCAGACGCATCCACCACCTCGACATCACACCCGATCAGTTCACGCTCCTCCGCTGGCTCACCGAATCACCCCCGCAGGGCGTCACCCAGCGCCGCATCGCCGACCTCATGGCCTCCGACCCCAACACCGTTGCCTCCCTCCTCCAGCGCATGACCGCCTCCGGGCTTATCAGCCGTCAGGCCGACCCCAAAGACCGACGCGCCAACCGCGTCCGCCTGCTCCCCAAGGGTAAACGCGTCTACCACAAGGCCCGCAAGATCGCCATCGACCTCCAGGCGGAAGTCCTCCAGGCCCTGCCCGAACCCCGGCGCGAAGCCTTCCTCTTTGACCTCGAAACCCTCGCCGACGCCTGCCGGGAAAGGCTCGACGCCGAGTGATCCCGACCTCACCCTCCCCGCCCCGCTCAATCAAGCTCCGCGCTCCACGCGAACGTGTCCTTCCCGCAGTGCGGGCAGATATCCTCCGACGGCATCCCCCCTTCCAGGCGATGCTTTGGGATGTAAGGCTTGTCGCACCACGGGCAGCGCTGGTTCATGAACGCCGACCGCCGCTCGCACTTGGTGCAGTGAATCGGGTACAGCGAGCTTGGCTGACCGCCCCCGAAAAACGACGACACGTTCGCCAGGTCCGTTTGCCACGCGTGGGCGCAGTCCGCCTCCACGCACGTGAAGTAATACTCCTGCGGAACCTGGACCTGCGTCAGGTCCGTCCGACCGGCCCACAGCCGCCACACCACCACCGACAGGCACACCGCGATGATCCCCACCATCACCGCCCGCCTGCGGCCAGGCGCGCTCTCATCGTCCGACGCGAACTTCCACATCCAAGGCGCTCCCTGAGCTTGTCCCCCCGTCGCGGATTACCCGCGTCCGCCCGGCCGCACACCCCGAGGCGGGGTGGCTGAGGGGTTGAGGTAGTAGTAAAGACGCCAGTCCGCCGACTTCTTGTTGAAGGTGATCGCATCCACCAGTTCCGCTCGCCCGTCGAAAAACGACATCGCCCCCTTTCCACCGTGCCGCTGCGTGAGAAAGTCATTGTCGTTGGCAAGGAATACCCCGTCGTTGAGGAACCCCTCCCATTCCTCGAGCAGCAGCGCCGTCTTGCCAGGCTTCACCACACGTTCAATGTTCCAGTTGCCCGCGGCGTTGTTGCGGACGTAACTGAAGCTCGCCGGAAGGATCGCCCCGGCCCGAGGCCTTGCCAGGTCGTCCTTCGGGCAAAGAAGAATCTGACGCATCGACTGCGCGTCCAGGTACCCCCCGAGCACCAGCGCGCTCCGCGCCGGGATCGAGGTCACGTCGTTCGGATAACCGATCGCCATGTCCACCGACAGAAATTCGTTCGCCCCCGGAAGCTCGCCACCATGATCCGGCGCATACGTCAGGTGCGACGTGTTAAGCTGCGAAATCTGCGCCAGGCACTGCGTCGCCTGCGCCGCCGCCCGCGCCTGGCCCAGCGCCGGGAGCAGCAACGAAATCAAGAGCGCGATGATCGAGATGACCACAAGCAGTTCGATCAACGTGAATCCACGGCGTGCGGCCATACGGTTGCCTCCTGGAGATGCCGATTCAGCGTTCAATGACCGATACAGTATATCCACCGCCCCCCGTCTGAAGCAATGACCAGGCGTGTAGCACACCGCGGTCCGCCGCCCCGCAGATGGCGAGTCAACAAACCCAACGCCGGAATTCCGTGAACTCGTCAGACACCACAAACTACCGCCCACCGCCCCGCCCGTAGTACCCCCGCGGCGGAGTCGCCGTGGTATCCAGGTAGTTCAGCCGACGCCAGTCCGGGGACTGGCGATTGAACGTCACCGCGTCCACCAGCACCGCCCGACCGTCGAAGAAGGAAATCGCACCCTTCCCCGAGTGCCGCTGGGTCAGGAAGTCGTTCGTGTTCGCGATGAACCTCGCGTCGTTGAGATACCCCTCCCATTCCTCCAGCAGCAGCGCCATCCGACCCGGCTGGGCGACCTGGTCCACGTTCCACGGCGCGCCCCGCTCATCGTTGCGGACGTAACTGAAACTCGGCGGCTGAATCGCTTCAGCGTGAGGCCGCGAAAGATCATCCGTCGGGCAAAGAAGAATCTGTCGCATCGACTGCTCATCCAGATAACCCGCCAGCACCAGCGCGCTGCGCCGCGGGATGGATGTCACACGCGGCCGCTGGAGCGGCAGATCCACCGAGAGAAAGTCGTTCGCCCCCGGCAGGTAGCCCCCGTGATCCGGCGCGTACGTCAGGTGCGACGTGTTGAGCTGCGAGGTCTGCGCCAGGCACTGCGTCACCTTCGCCGCCTCCCGCGCCTGACCCAGCGCCGGAAGCAACAGCGAAATCAAGAGCGCGATGATCGAAATCACCACCAGCAGTTCGATCAGCGTGAATCCACGGCGTCCGGACATGGCAATCGCTCCTTGATCGTGCCGACATCGAGAAGGGTTGCGGGCAGTGTAGCAGCCTGACACCGCACGGGGCAACAACCCGCTCGGCGGCTCACCGCTGATATCATCCATCTGAATCATGAGCGGCCGATGAGCAACCACCCCAAACATTCTCAACTCCCGCCCCCGCGACGCGGCCACCTCGCGCTCGCCGCGCTCTTCTGCACGCTCGTGGCCGCCTACGGCTCGTTCGTTCCGCTTCAATACCATCCCATCTCCTTCAGCACCGCCCTCGAGCGCTTCGCCGAAATCCGCTTGCTCAGCCTGAGCGTCTATAAACGCGCCGACCTCGTCGCCAACTTCATCCTTTTTATCCCTCTGGGATTCCTCTGGCTGGGCGCGGTGGACCTCGACCGCCGCTCGCGCGTTGCGGCGATCTGCATCACCCCCCTGCTCGCCGTCATCCTCGCCGCTCTCGCCGTCGCCATCGAGTTCGCCCAGCTCTGGTTTCCCCGCCGAACCGTGTCAATCAACGACATCGCCGCCGAATCCCTCGGCGGCCTCGCGGGCCTGCTCCTGTGGCTGATCGTGGGACGTGCGAGCGTGCGCGGCCTGCGCAGCCTTGCCGCCCCTTCAGGCGAATCCCCGCCGATCCTCCGCCTGCTGCGCCTCTACACCCTGGGCCTGCTGCTCTACGCCGTTCAACCCCTCGACCTCACCTTCAGCCCCACCGAGATTGAGCGCAAGTTCGCCGATGGCAAGATCAACCTCATCCCCTTCCGCTACGACTACGGCGGATTCTTCGAATCCCTCTGGGGCATGGGCGTCGACTTTCTCCTGTTCATCCCCATCGGCATCATGTTCCGCCTCCAGCGCCCCGGGCGGTCGCTCGCCGCCGCCGCCCTCATGGCCTTGGCGCTCGCCGCCGCGATCGAAACCGTCCAAATCTTCATCTTCAGCAGGTTCGTTGACGGCACCGACATCCTCATGGCCGCCCTCGGCGGCGCGCTGGGCGCCTGGCTCGCCCCACAAATCGCGCGCCGCGGCGGTGAAGCGCGCATCACCCTGCCCGTACGCCTGGCCCTCGCCCTCGCCCTCACCGCGCTCTACGCCGTGCCTCTCGCAGCCGCCTTCTGGCACCCCTTCCAACTCGAACGCGAAAGCGCCGTCGTCGCCCAGCAGCTTCGCCGCATGATCGACTGGCCCTTCCGCAAGCACTATTACGGCAGCGAGTTCTCCGCCATGTCCAACATCCTGCGCGGGCTGATGCTCTTCCTGCCGCTCGGAGCGCTGTGGCGATGGGCCTGCGGCCCGGAACTGGCCCGATGGTTCGCCGCCAGGGCGATGGTCTTCGCGCTGATCACGCTGATCGGCATCGCGATCGAGCTTGGCCAGGCCTTCTTGGCCACCCAGTACGCCGACTCCACCGACTTCCTGGTCTACCTCACCGGCGCCGCCGCTGGCTGGGCGGCGTGGGGTCTTCTGGTCGGCGAAAAATCCCCCGGTGGAGGAGAAACGCCCCATCCCAAGGCTCTATAATGTCCGCAAGTCCCCACGAGGGGACTTTCTCGCCGACATCCTATCGAGTCCCGCCACGCAATGCTTCACCAAACGCACCACGCTCGTACCACACCCATGCGGCCGATCGCCTTCACCGTGGCACTCTGTCTGGCGCTCGTCCCCGCACACGCCGACGCCGCCGAACCCATCGACTTCAACCGCGACATCCGCCCCATCCTCTCCGACAACTGCTTCGAGTGCCACGGCCCGGACCCCTCCCACCGCAAGGGCGGCGGCCCGAACGGCCTGCGCCTGGATGTCCGCGAAGACGCCATCGCCGACCGCGGCGGACGCTTCGCCATCGTCCCCAACGACCCCGATCGAAGCGAACTGGTTCGCCGCATTCTCTCGACGGACCGCGATGAGGTCATGCCTCCCGCCGACCATCGCAAGACGCTCAACGAGGCGCAGAAGAAACTCCTCGTCGAGTGGATCCGCCAGGGCGCTCCCTGGGCCGAACACTGGGCCTACATCCCGCCCGTACGCCCGGACATGCCCGAGCCGAACATCGCCAAGGGAAATCGGATCGACCGCTTCATCGCCGCAAAGCTCGAAACCCGCGGCCTGCAACCCGCCCCCGCCGCCGACCGCCGCACGCTCATCCGCCGCGTCTACTTCGACCTCATCGGCCTGCCCCCTACGCCCGCCAAGGTCGATGCCTTTCTCGCCGACCAATCCCCCGATGCTTACGACAAAGTGATTGATCAGCTCCTGGCCTCCCCACACTTCGGCGAACGACTGGCCATCCACTGGCTCGACCTCGTCCGCTACGCCGACACCGTCGGCTACCACGGCGATCAGGAACACCAGGCCGCCCCCTACCGCGACTGGGTCATCCGCGCGCTCAACGCCAACATGCCCTTCGACCGCTTCACCGCCGAGCAGCTCGCCGGCGACCTGCTGCCCGATTCGACCACGGACCAGAAGATCGCCTCAGCCTACAACCGACTCAACCAGACCACCCACGAAGGCGGCGCGCAGGATAAGGAATACCTCGCCAAGTACGCCGCCGACCGCGTGCGCACCACCGCCTCCGTCTGGCTGGGCGCGACCCTCGGCTGCGCCGAGTGCCACGACCACAAGTACGACCCCTACACCCAGAAAGACTTCTACCGCTTCGCCGCCTTCTTCGCGGACATCCAGGAGCGCGGCTTCTACGACTCCCCCAATACCTCCCCCACCACCCGCCCCCCGGAAATGGAGCTGCCCACCCCCGAACAGGCCGCGCAGCTCGCCAACCTCCAGGCCAGAATCACCGAGATCGAAACCACTATCCAATCCCCCAGTGGGGCGGGCGTCCCGCCCGCCAGCTCCAGTCCCAGTGGGGCGGGCGTCCCGCCCGCCAATCCCTCGAACTCAGAGGCCCTCAAAACCGAACTCGCCGACCTCAAGAAACAACACGCCGCCCTCCGCCGCGATCTGCCCCGCGTCATGATCACCGTCGCCGTCGAGCCCCGCACCATGCGCATCCTCCCGCGCGGCGACTGGATGAATGAATCCGGCGAAGTCGTTCAGCCCGGCGTGCCCGAGTTCCTCTCGCAGATCAACACAGACAACCGCGCCACCCGCCTCGACCTCGCACGCTGGCTCACTTCCCCCGATCACCCCCTCACCGCCCGCGTCTTTGTCAATCGCCTCTGGCAGCTCTACTTCGGCGTCGGCCTGTCCAGAGTCCTCGACGACCTTGGCTCCCAAGGCGAGTGGCCGACTCATCCGGACCTGCTCGATGCCCTCGCCGTCGAGTTCATCGAATCCGGCTGGGACATCAAGCACATGATCCGCCTGATGATCACCTCCGATGCCTACCGCCGTGCCTCCGTCCCCGCCGCCGATCACCTGCGACTCGACCCCGCCAACCGCTACTTCGCCCGCCAGGCGCGCTTCCGCCTGCCCGCCGAGATCATCCGCGACAACGCCCTTTCCGTCTCAGGTCTGCTGGTTTCCGACATCGGCGCCCTCCGCAGCGCCCGCCCCTATCAACCCAAGGGCTACTACGCGCACCTCAACTTCCCCGAACGCGAGTACGTCCCCGACACCGACCGCAACCAGTACCGCCGCGGCGTCTACATGCACTGGCAGCGTCAGTTCCTTCACCCGGCCCTCAAAGCCTTCGACGCCCCCAGCCGCGAGGAATGCATCGCCGAGCGCCCCGTCTCCAACACCCCCCAGCAGGCGCTCACGCTCCTCAACGACCCCACCTTCGTCGAGGCCTCAAGAGTCTTCGCCGAGCGCATCCTGCGCGAGGCGACTCCGCCCGACTTCGATGCGCAGCTCACCTTCGCCTACCGCGAACTCCTCTCCCGCACACCTCAGCCGCGCGAAACCGACCTCCTCCGCAAACTCCACGATCAGCACCTGGCCGATTACCAGGCTGACTCCGAAGCCGCCCGCGAGCTGATCTCCACAGGCCTCGCCCCCGTCCCCGAAGACCTCGACCCCGCTCAGCTCGCCGCCTGGACCTCCATCACCCGAACCCTACTCAACCTCAGCGAATCCATCACCCGCGACTGAACCAACTCACAACACACAACCCACAACACACAACACACCCATGTTTACAGACACCACACGACGCGCCTTCCTCGGCCGAACCTCCTTCGGCCTGGGCTCGCTTGCGCTGGCCTCGTTGCTCAACCCCTCGCTCCTGCGCGCCGCAAGCGCCCGCCCCGCCGGGGGCATCGTCAACCCCCTGCACTTCGCGCCCAGGGCCAAACGCGTCATCTTCCTCTGCATGGCCGGCGGACCCTCCCACCTCGAAACCTTCGACTACAAGCCCAAACTCGCCCAGCTCGACGGCCAGCCCATGCCCGAGTCCTACACCAAAGGCCAGCCCATCGCACAACTCCAGGGCGAGGAGCTGCGCATCCTCGGCCCGCGCGCGAAGTTCCGCCGCTACGGCCGATCCGGCCAGGAAATCTCCGACTTCCTCCCCCACACCGCCTCCATCGCGGATGACCTCTGCATCATCCGCTCCATGACCACCACCCAGATCAACCACGACCCCGCCCACACCGTCATGAACACCGGCACCTCCATCTCAGGCCGGCCAAGCATGGGGTCGTGGATTCTCTACGGCCTGGGAAGCGAGAGCGACAGCCTCCCCGGCTTCGTCGTCATGACCTCCCGCTACGGCCGAAGCCCCCAGCCCATCGCCTCACGCCAGTGGCACTCGGGCTTCCTCCCCAGCGTCCATCAGGGCGTCGAGCTTCACTCCCACGGCGACCCGGTCCACTACATCCGCAATCCCCGCGGCGTCACCACGGCCCGCCAGCGCGATGTCGTCTCCGCCGTGCAGTCACTCAACTCGTTCCACAACGAGGCCGTCCACAACCCCGAAATCGCCACCCGCATCGCCCAGTATGAACTCGCCTTCCGGATGCAGACCAGCGTCCCCGAGCTGATGGACCTCTCCGATGAACCCAGCCACATCCTCGACATGTACGGCACCCAGGGCGCGGATGGCTCCTTCGCCGCCAACTGCCTCCTCGCCCGACGCCTGGCTGAACGCGGTGTGCGCTTCATCCAGCTTTACCACCGCGGCTGGGACCACCACGGCGACCTCGTCAAGTACATGAACATGTGCTGCGACGCCACCGACCGCGCCTCGGCCGCCCTCGTCACCGACCTCAAACAGCGCGGGATGCTCGATGACACCCTCGTCATCTGGTCCGGCGAGTTCGGCCGAACCCCCATGTTCCAGGGCAAAGGCGCCGACCCCGGCCGCGACCACCACATCAAGGGCTTTTCCCTCTGGATGGCCGGCGGCGGCATCCAACCCGGCCTCACCTTCGGCGCCACCGACGAGCTCGGCTACCACGCCGTCCAAAACCCCCTCGAAATCCACGACCTCCACGCCACCATGCTCCACCTCCTGGGCATCCACCACGAAAAACTCACCTACCGCTTCCAAGGCCGCGATTTCCGCCTGACGGATGTACACGGCAAGGTGGTGCGTGAGGTGATAGGGTAGAATGCACCCCAATGAAGACTACAATGGACGCTCAGATCCTCGACTCGATCGCAGAGTTCTATCTCAACTCTGATGACTTCAATGGAATCCCTGCACAGGAGATTCTACGTCAGTTTGGGATAGATCATGCCGAGTTGAAACCAATTCTAGTCAAACTGGTTCTTGGAAACGAAGCAGGTGTGGTATTTGGGGACCACCATCCGAACATGCACATTCGGGCGCTTCCGGATCATCCCGTTGAAGTGCAAATCGACACCCTCAACGCTTCCCTTGGCCCCGATTACTGCGTGTATCCCACGAGAAAGTCGCTCGAAGGGCGGGTTGATCACGCAAAGTACGCTGGCAAGCCTTACTCACTGGAGCTGGCACTGGGAGATCCCCAGCTCAGCTTCCGGCCATTCGACATTTCGGTTCTTGAGTTTTACCGAAACGATCCTCGGTTTTGGTATCGCACCTCGGATATCTGTGGATCGTTGAGCGTCAGCAGTGAGCGGGACGAAGGCGGCACAATTATTGATCACGATCGGGTGATTCTTCAATCCTTCGGATTCTGTTTCGATGCCAACATGAACCGTGCGGTTGCCGTCTTCCTTCGATATCTGCACGATCTCACTCCGGAACACCAGCAGATTTGGGCTGCAAAGGAACTTCGGCAGCAAGAGTACCACCTCCACCCCGACTACCATCGCGCATCATTTCAAGGCCACTATGGCGAGTGTATTTCCCTTTTCGATGCGTTCTTGATTGAGCTTGACACTCTCAACAGAATGGCCGCCGCAATGGGAAGGGAACCACTCTTTCGAGACTCCTACAAGGATCGTCCAAAGGAGTTCGGATGGATCTTGAGGCCAACGAGCAAGGCCTACGAGGACTTCGTGCGCCTGCTCGACAAGATGCTCTCGGACAATATTAACAAGCGATTCTTTGGCAGCGATCTTGATCTGAAGGAAGAGAGCCCTCTCGATGATGGGCGGGTTCAAGTCCGGGAGAAGGGTACGATTCGACTGCTCCATGAGTGGATTGAGAGTCGATTCACTCAAGACAAGGGCCCAGTTAGTGTGGAGGACGCGATCAAAATCTTGAAGCGCATCAGGAAGGAACGTGGGCCTATGGCCCACACCGTGAATGACGACAGATTCGATTCATCCATTCCTGAACGACAGCGGCAACTGATGATTGAAACTTATGGTGCAGTCCGCATACTTCGCCTCGCATTCGGGTGCCATCCCGCATGTCGCGCCGTGGAAATCGACCCATTCATCGCAGAGTCAAAGATCTGGATGTACTAGCCCCCCCTACTCCCTCGTCATCGCCATCACCAGCCTCAGCACGTACCAGAACAACAGCGCCACCGACGCGAACAGCGCCAGCGAGGCCGCCACGTGCTGCGTCGTGCGGTAGTGGTGCAGGACGTTCGACGTGGCGTACAGAATCCACGCGCTGGCGAAAACGATCATCGCCACCGTGAAGATCAGCCCCAGGTCGAACCCGAACACGGCCCCGCACACGATCAGCCCCAGCGCGCCCAGTCCCGCGACGTACAGAAACGGCCGCATGAACGAGAAATCCTTCGCCGTCACGAACACGATCCCCGTCAGTCCCCCGAACATCACCAGCGTGATCAGCGCGGCCGCCGGAATCACGTTCGGCCCGCCGAACGTCGAGGCCAGGTACAGCAGCGGCATGAAGATGATCGCTTCCGCCACGATGAACAGCCCCAGCCCCGCGTATTGCATCCCCAGCGACGTCGCCGACTGCGCCCATCTGTCGGCGATCCAGCTCACGAGCATGAACGCCCCCAGCACGATCAGCCAACTGTATTGCCCGCCCAGCATCGTCGCCGTGATCGCCGCCACATCCAGCATGTTGAAGAAGATCACCTCCAGCGCCGCGAACGCCAGCACCGCTCCCAGCAGATGCGCGTACGTCTTGCGGATGAACTCCGCCCGCACGTTCACCGGCGCCTCGATCGCCAGCGTGTCCGGATACATCTGGTAAGGATTGGCCTGTGTCATGGGCGTGTTCCCTTCTGAACTTGGGGGGCGGAAAGGACCCCGGTTGGAGGTGGCCGCGTGCGTCCCCGGTGGACGCCGTTTCAAGATTATACCCCGCCGGCCGGCAATACGGCAATCCCCGCCTGTTATGATGTCCGGCATTCCATGGTCTCCACCTTCATATGAAGGAGCCTATCCATGCGCCCGTGGGCTATTCTCCTGACCACCATCACCGCCCTCCTCACCCTCCCCCTCCTCCACCACACCCGCGCTGCCGACCCAGCGCCCCTCCGCGCTCTGCTGCTCACCGGCGGGTGTTGTCACGATTACCCCAACCAGTCGCGCATCATCAGCGAAGGCCTCTCCGCCCGCGCCCGCATCGAGTGGACCGTCGTCCGTGAAGGCGGCGATGGCCGCGACCACCAGTACTCCATCATTCAGGACAAACACTGGGCCGACGGCTACGATGTCGTCGTCCACAACGAATGTTTCGGCGACACCACCGATGTCGATTACCTGCGACTGATCACCGAGGTCCACAAGGCCGGCAAACCCGCCGTCGTCATCCACTGCGCCATGCACTCGTTCCGTCGCGCCCCCATCGACGACTGGCGCGAGGTGCTGGGCGTCGATTCCCGCTCCCACGGCCCGCACGAACCGATCGATGTCGCCGTCCTCCAGTCTGATCACCCCATCTTCAAGGGCCTGTGGACCACCTGGCGCACACCCCAGGGCGAGCTTTACCAGATCCGCAAGGTCTACGAGACCGCCACCGTCCTGGCCGAGGGCAAGGCCTTCGGCGAAACCCACCCCTGTGTCTGGGTCAACCACACCGGCCCCGGAAAAACCCGCGTTTTCGGCACCACCCTCGGCCACCACAACGAAACCATGGCCTCCAAAGAGTGGCTCGACCTCGTCGCCCGGGGCCTCCTATGGACGGTCGGCAAACTCCACGATGACGGCACCATCGCCCCAGGCTACGGCCCAGCCGAGTAGCGCCCCCTGAATTCGTCATTCGGGATTCGTCAGTTCCGCCACTTCGCCCCCATCAAATCCGCATAGACCTTGACTCCCTGCTCGATCGCGTCGAGGCTTACCCACTCATCCTTCGTATGCGCGGGCGTCGGATCCCCCGGCCCCAGCACCACGCACGGAATGCCACTCTTGGCAAGGTCTCCCGCGTGCGTCCCGAACGGCGCCCCGATCGGCGGATCCTTCAGCCAGTGCCCGGCCAACACCTTCTCGACGATCGGCAACAGCAGCCGACTCATCTCCGGCGGAAACATCGGCACCTGATGCACCACCTCCATCCGAACATCGAGATGACGATCGCCAGCCCGCAGCTCCTCCAGCACCGCCTCCAGCGCCGCCACCTCGCCCTCCATCGATTCATCCGGCGTCAGCCGCCGGTCCATGTTGATCTCACAGTACGGCGGGATGATGTTCACCTGTCCGCCCCCGTGGATCGTCGTGATCGAGCACGCTCCCCAACCCGTTACGTCGTGCAGCCGCCGCGCACGCGGCATGTAGCGCTCCTGCAGCGCGTTGATCACCTTCACCATCATGTCGATGGCCGAGCGGCCCATCTCCGGCGCCGCCGAGTGCGCCGCCAACCCGTGTGTCTCCACCCGGATACGCATGATCCCGTTGTGCGCGATCACAGGCCGAAGCCACGTCGGCTCGCCCACGATCGCCGCCACCGGTCGAAATCCCAACCCTGGCAACTGCTCATTCACAAACGCCCGGATGCCCGTCATCGTCGCCTCTTCATCAATGCTGAAGAGGAGCGCCACGTTGTTCGGCCGCTCTCCTCGCTCCGCATACATCCGCAGCGCCCACAGCATCGCCGCCCCCGTCCCCTTCGTGTCGCACGCCCCCCTGCCGAACAGCCGGTCCCCTTCGATCACCCCCCCGAACGGGTCGATCGTCATGTTCTCAACGCTCACCGTGTCCATGTGGCTGTCAAATAAGACCCACGGCCGGTCATTCCCCGGGTCCACCGTCACCAGCAGGTTGTGGCACCGCCCGGCCACCGCCAGCCGCCGTGTCTTCAGACCCCACGCCCCCGCCACGCGCTCGAGGTACTCGGCCAACTCCAACTCCGCATCCGCCCGCCCCGATGCCACCGGGTTCACACTGTCAATGCGGACCATCGCCTGAAGCAGCGCTGCGACGTTGTCAGGTGGAGTGAAAGACATGTGGAAAGGATAACCACATGAGAGATGGTGCGCCGTGTGCTACTGGCGGCCCGCCCGCCAGTGCTGCTTGCCCCGCTATCATCCTGCCGTGTCCCGCACAGTCACGTTCGATGATGCCTTTCTCGACGCCCAGGCGGCGCGCCTGATCAA
>JBGTFI010000714.1:0-15413 GCA_041747335.1 Phycisphaeraceae bacterium
CCGGGGGGCAACAGCGTGATGGCCCACAACCTGCTGGACCTGTACGGGCTGACGGGAGACGAGGCGCACCTGGACCGGGCGGTGGGGCTGCTGCGATCCTTCGGCGGCGCGCTGCGCTCCCTGGGCGCGGGGATGGCCCACATGCAGGCGGCGGTGTGGCGCATGGCATCCATCGCGCCCGACCGCATGGCCGCGGAGGAAGCGGACGAGTCGCCCGTGCGCCTCGAGCTGAGCACCGACCGGATCGACCTTTCGCAGGGGAGCGGGAAGCTGCAGGTGACGCTGCACATCAGTCGGCCGTGGCATCTCAACGCCCACGAACCCGGCGATGAGGCGCTGGTGGGCACGCGGCTGGAACTGCGCGATGCGCCGGGCTTGAAGCTCGATGTCCACTATCCACCGGGTGTGGAAAAGCGGTTTCCGTTCGCGGACAGGCCGATCCGAGTGTACGAAGGGGAGGTGACGCTCGCGGCGGTCATCAGCGCCACAGGCGACTCCATTCCCCGTAACGCGCGGCCCAGGATCATGCTGCATTACCAAGCGTGCGACGATTCTACCTGCGCCCGGCCGGCGGAGTTCGAATTGCCGGTGAAGATCGAACTTAGCGCCAGATAGCATGTCTTGGGTGCCATGCCCTCGCGCAACGTGGGCATGTGGCTCACGCCTGCGCCTTAGGCGCCGGCGCTTCCGTCTTACGCGGCGAGCCGTCCGCTTCTCGACCCCCCAGCGCGCCGAGCATCGGCGGCAGCTCGATGCCCGCCTGCTTCGCCAGTTCGTGCATGGGCGGAAGGGCGCCGATCAGGCCGCTGAGGAAGTCGGCGGTGGTTCCATTGGTCGAGCCGTTGCGCGAGCCCGAGTCCCAGACGGTGATCTTGTCGATCCTGAGGTTCTGGATGGCCTTGACCTGCTCGGCGACGAGTTCGGGGAGTTTTTCGACCAGCAGGAGGGTGGGCGCAAGCTCGACCTTCTGCCCGCAGGTCTTGAGGAGGCGTTCGTAGCCCTCGGCCTTGGCTTCGAGCACCGCGCGGGTTCCCTCGGCCTCGGCCTGGTACTTCATCAGGATCGCATCGGCGTCGCCGCGGGCGATGCGCCGGCGGCGTTCGGCTTCCGCTTCGGCTTCGATCTCCACCTTTTTCTGCTCGATCATCTGCTGGGCGATCTGATCCTTCTCGAGGCGGGCAAGCTGTTCTTCCTTCTCCGCCAGGAGCACATCCCGCGACGCGGCCGCCAGCGCCACGTCCCCGCGACGCCGCGCCTCGGCCTGTCGTTCGGCCAGCGTTGCTTCGTACTCGACGATCTTGGCCTTGGATTCGTTCTCGCCCTTGACCGCCTCGGCTTCAAGCTCCGCGATGCGCACACGCTGCTCGGCATCAGCCTGCTTCTGACCCTGCGTCGTGATCGCCCGCTGCTGGGCGACGATGATCTCCTGCTCGCGCGTCGCCGCGGCCTCGCCCGAGATGCCCTCGGCCTCAAGCTTGGCCATGCTCACACGCTTGTCGCGTTCGGCCTGCTTTTCGCCGATCGCCGACTGCGCCGCCTGCTCCGCCACGCTCACCTGACGCTGCCGGCTGGCGGTCGCCTCGCCGATCGCACCGAGTTTATCCGCTTCGGCCACTTCGACCTTGGCCTGGTTGATCGCCTCGGCCGCCGCCTTGCGCCCGATCGCGTTGATGTAGCCCGATTCATCCGTGATGTCCCGGATGTTGACGTTGATGACCTCGGGGCCGATCTTGTTGAGCTCGATGTTGAGGTTCTTGTTGACCAGGTCCAGGAACTTCTCGCGGTCCTGGTTGATCTCCTCGATGGAGAGGGTGGCGATCACGAGCCTCATCTGCCCGAGGATGATGTCCCGCGCCTGGTCGGCGATGCCCCGGGCGTTCATGAACAGCAGGCGCTCTGCCGCGTTGGTCATGATGTCCGGCGTCGTCGAAATGCCGATGGTGAACGTCGAGGGCGCGTTCACGCGGATGTTCTTCTTGGACAGCGCTCCGGTCAGCTCGATCTCGATGGTGATCGGTTCGAGGGCGAGATAGGTGTGCGCCTGGATCAGCGGCCACACCAGCGCCCCGCCGCCGTGGATGCAGTTGGCGGTGCGCGAACCGGACACCCGGCCGTAGACCACCAGAATCCGGTTCGACGGGCAGCGCTTGTACCGTGACGCGAAGTAGATGAACATCGCGAAGACGATCAGCACCACCGTCCCGATCAGCGCCCACGTCCCGGTACCGCCTGGCCAGGCCTGACCCAGCATCCACATGTCCGTCATGCCGAACCCTCTTTCATTGTGCCGCGAGGCGCGGCGCCAAGATGGTGAAACTGTCCGACCCCTTCCGCTCCCTTACGGTCGCGGCTCGTTACGATTGCTCATTCGCGCGGACGGACGACTATCGACTCGTCGTCGTTGGCTTGCATCACCGTCACTTCCGTGAAGGCCTCGATTTCCCCTGCCTCGCTGAAGGCCTTGAGAATCTTCCGCCGCCCGCTGACGGACACCTCCACCTGCCCCGCTCCCTGCCCCTTCGCGGGAATGGTCATGTACGCCTTGCCGTTCCTGCCGACGCAGCTCTTCACATCGTAATGCCCGGATGCGTTGAGCTTGCGCATCTGGTAGAGGCCGAAAGACGCCAGCAGGTTCATGGCCAGCCCGAAGCCCCCGGCCGCCATCGCCGAGGCCGTCGAACCCAGGCCCCACTCCGTGCGGCAGGTCAGCCCCATCCACCCCGCGCCCATGAAGAACGACAGCACCGCGAACATCGAAAACATCGAAAAGCCCGTCCCCTCGCCGACGCCGCCATCGTGGGAGAGGTCCACATCGACATCGACATCCGCGTCCCCGATCCCGACCATCATCAGCCCCAGGCGCAGCAGGAAGAGGATCGTCGCGGTCGCGCCCATGATGAAGTAGACCGTGATATCCGAGAACTTGTCGAAATCGGTCAGGTCCTGCCAGTTCATGCGGGCGCTCCGGGACGTGAGGCGGCGATCAACCCGCCAAAGCGAGAGTCATTATACGGAATCGCAGGCCGCTGCGTGTCGCAGGGCAGGCAATCTCCGAACTGGATTTCCCGGTTTCGCACAAGCGCCGGGTGCCATGCCCTCGCGAAGCGTGGGCATGTGATGTCCGACCGTCTCCGTGGACCCCACCATCCGCTTCGACCTCCACATGCCCACGAGGACGAGGGCATGCCACCCGGTCTGTTGTCCTTCAGCCCATCCTTCGACTAACCTGCCGCGCATGACCGATCGACTCGACCAGTTACACAGACTTCACGAAGCCGACCCGCTGGATCCGTTCCTCACTTACGGCATCGCCCTGGAACACGGCAAGTCCGGGCGCTTCGAGGAAGCGCTCACCTGGCTGGACCGCACGCTGGGACTCGACCCCGCTTACTGCTACGCCTATTTCCAGAAGGCGAAGATGTACGGTGAACTGGGGCGGGATGACGACGCCCGCGCGGTGCTGGCGGAAGGAATGGCCGCGGCGACGAAAGCCGGGGACGACCACGCCCGAAGCGAGATGGCCGAACTGCTGGCGAGCTTTGAGTAGTCCGACTTTGGGGTTGGCAGGAGCAGAGCATTCCGGGTGCCATGCCCTCGCGAAGCGTGGGCATGTGGCGCTCGGGACACATACCAGGCACGGATTGCAGGTTGTAAATCCCGGTGGCCCTGTCCCTTCTTCAGTCCGGATGCCACATGCCCACGAGGACGAGGGCATGGCACCCGAGAACGTAGCCTCCCACGCCGACCACCGAATCTCTCATTTGCCCGATCCGGCCCACCCGTGCTATTGGTACGGGTTTCCCCCGGCCCCGGCCGGGTTGTATCCCCGGAGTGCCCACCCATGACCGCGACCACCGGACACAAACTCAACCGTTACAGCAGTCGGATCACCCAGCCCAAGAGCCAGGGCGCCTCCCAGGCCATGCTCTACGGCGCGGGGCTGACCGAAGCCGACCTGGACAAGGCCCAGGTCGGCATCGCCAGCGTCTGGTACGAGGGCAACACCTGCAACATGCACCTGCTGGACCTGGCCGCCAAGGTCCGCGAGGGCGTGCGGGCCGCGGGGCTGGTGGGGATGCGCTTCAACACCATCGGCGTGAGCGACGGCATCTCGATGGGGACCGACGGGATGAGCTACTCCCTCCAGTCGCGCGACCTGATCGCGGACTCGATCGAGACGGTCATGGCCGCCCAGTGGTACGATGCGCTGGTCGCGCTTCCGGGGTGCGACAAGAACATGCCCGGATGTCTGATGGCGATGGCGAGGCTCAACCGGCCTGCGCTGATGATCTACGGCGGAACGATCAAGCCCGGATGCACGGCCTTCGGCGGGGAGAAGCAGACGCGCGACATCGTCTCGGCGTTCCAGTCCTACGGGGAGTTCCTGGCCGGGGCGATCACCGAAGACCAGCGCCGCGAGATCGTCCGCAACAGTTGCCCCGGCGCGGGGGCGTGCGGGGGCATGTACACGGCCAACACCATGGCCAGCGCCATCGAGGCGATGGGGATGAGCCTGCCTTATTCCTCTTCCACCCCCGCGGAGGACGCGGGCAAGCTCGAGGAGTGTTTTAGCGCCGGCAGTGCGATGCTGCGGCTGCTGGAAGAAGACCTCAAGCCCCGAGACATCATGACCCGCGCGGCCTTCGAGAACGCCATGGTCGTGCTGACCGCCCTGGGCGGATCGACCAACGCGGTGCTGCACCTGATCGCCATGGCCCGGGCCGCGGAGGTGGAGCTGACGATGGACGACTTCCAGAAAGTCAGCGACCGCACGCCCTTTCTGGCGGACCTCAAGCCGTCTGGGAAGTACGTGATGGAGGATGTGCACACCGTCGGCGGCACGCCCGCGGTGATGAAGTACCTTCTCGAAAACGACATGCTCGAGGGCGACTGCATGACCGTGACCGGCAAGACGGTGGCGGAGAACCTGGCGAGTCTGCCCGGCCTGAAGGCGGGGCAGGAAGTCGTCCGACCGCTCGAAAACCCCATCAAGCCCACCGGGCACATCCAGATTCTCTACGGCAACCTCGCGCCCCTGGGCGCGGTGGCGAAGATCACCGGCAAGGAGGGTCTGATCTTCAGCGGAACCGCGAAGGTGTACGACTCGGAGGAGGAGATGCTCCACGGGCTGGAGCGCAAGGAGATCGGCAAGGGCGATGTCGTGGTGATCCGCTACGAAGGCCCCAGGGGCGGCCCCGGAATGCCTGAAATGCTCACCCCCACCAGCGCCATCATGGGCGCGGGGTTAGGAAAGGACGTGGCGCTCATCACCGACGGGCGCTTCAGCGGCGGCAGCCACGGGTTCATCGTCGGCCACGTCTGCCCCGAAGCCCAGGAAGGCGGGCCGATCGCCCTGGTGAAAACGGGCGACCGCATCACCATTGATGCGGACAAGCGGGTAATGAACGTGGAGATTGCGGACCAGGAACTGGCCAAACGCAGGGCCGCGTGGAAGATGCCGCCCTACAAGGCGACGCGTGGGACGCTGGCGAAGTACATCAAGCTGGTGAAGCCGGCGAGTGAGGGGTGCGTGACGGATGAGTGAGTTGGCGGCAGAGTGGGTATGCAGGTTCCGGACTTTGACATACCGTGCGTGAGTTGCAAGTACAACCTGCGCGGCATCGTGCCGGGGATGAACGCCCATTGCCCGGAGTGCGGCCACCCATACCTTGTGAGTCTGAGCGGGGCGATAGCCTCGCTGAGCGAGACCGACGCCGAGACTGCCCAAGCCATCTACTGGGATGTGGTGAGCCAGAAGGCGAAAGCGATAGGATATCCCTTCGACGCGCTCGTCTATGTTCGCGATTCGGTGCATTACAAGAGCCGTGGCGCTCATTTGCACGAGAATGCCGAATGGGTCTGCGTTGCCTGCCTGGAGTTTGCGGAGGACTTCGAGGGAGACAACGCGGCACGGTCGCTCAAGGATATCGGCATTCACACCAGCGAAGACATCGGCCGAATCCTTTACGCCCTGATCGACTTGGGCTTCCTGCGAGCCGGGCCGACCGACTCGCAGGATGACTTCAATGGTCTGGGAACCGTGGATGAGTGGTTCGCCGATGGCCCTGATGACTGATACGAAGCTCCCAAAGTCTGCTACAACGATATATCGCTCCGCCCCCAGATCGCCATGCCCAGATCCTTGAGGAACTTGGCCAGGAAGAGGTTGCCGACGATGATCGCCACGAAGCTGGCGACGAAGGCGTCGGTCGCGGCCCGGCCGACGCCCCGCGCCCCCGCGCCGCAGGTAAAGCCCTTGTAGCAACTGATCAGGCCGATCAGCAGCCCGAAGACGGCGGCCTTGATTACGCCGGTCATCACGTCGTAGGGTTCCACATAGAAGGTCGCGAACTGCTGGTACTCCGTGGCGCTGACGCCGAACCCGCCGACGGTCACGAAGTAGCCGCCGAAGATGCCGGTGAGGTCGCTGAAGACGGTGAGGATCGGGACCATGATCGTGCAGGCGATCACGCGCGGAACCACCAGGTACGCCACCGGGTCGGCGCCCATGACGCGCAGGGCGTCGATCTGTTCCGTGACCTTCATCGTTCCCAGTTCCGCGCTGACCGCCCCGCCGACGCGCCCGGCGAGCATCACCGCGGCGAGGACCGGGCCGATCTGCTTGACGACGGAGATGTTGATGACGCCGCCCAGGCGCGTCTCCTGGCCGATCGCGGCGAACTGATCGAACGCCTCGACGGACAAGACCATCCCGATGAATCCCCCCAGGAGCATGACCACCGGGATGCTTCGAGTGCCGACCTGGTAAAGCTGGGGAACCAGCAGGCTGAGCTTTGCCCACCGCCCGACCCCGCGCACCAGCCACCACGCGGCCTCTCCGCAGAAGAGCACGAACGCCCCAAACCCGGCGACGTTACGGAGAATCTTGTCGCCCAGGTAGGCGACCTCGGTGGTGAACATGGGCAAAAGTGTAACGCGGGGAAGCTCAGGCGTCTTGGGCGGCGGGTGTCGCGGCCATCCCCCACCGCCCGACCCTGACCTGATATCTACAATCCCTGACGCGAAGTCTCCGCCTTGCCGCTCCCCCGGCTGGCCCTTGCCGCCTATACTAAGAAACCATTTTCGCCTGAGGCCGCCCCTTTGACTCGGCCGCGGGCAATGCGGGCGGGCGCGAGGCCTCGCCGCTTCGCAACGGGATGTCAACCACCAGGAGGTTCCGCACGGTGGCAATCAGCAGCACACGACAGGCGTTCGCGGATCCGTTCGGCCGCGCGAGGCGATGGGCCGCATGGGTGGCCGTGGTCACCCTGATGATCCTCAGCCGTGCGCAGGCCGCCGAGCCGGGCACGGAGCAGATCGAGTTCTTCGAGAAGCACATCCGCCCGCTCCTGGCCGCCAACTGCTTCGAGTGCCACAGCGCCGACAAGCAGAAGGGCGGCTTGCAGCTCGACTCGGCGGCGGGCCTGTTCGCGGGGGGGGAGCTTGGCCCGGTGGTCGTCCCCGGCAAGCCGACCGAAAGCCTTCTCATCCGCGCCGTGAACTACAACGACGCCGCCCTTCAGATGCCCCCCAAGGCCAAGCTGGCCGCCCGCGAGATCGAGCTGCTCACGCAGTGGGTGGCCATGGGTGCGCCCTGGCCGGGCGCGGAACTGGAAGACCTCGCCAGGGAACGGGAACACGGCCCGACGATCACCGACGAGGATCGAGCCTTCTGGTCCTTCCAGCCGATCGCCCGTCCCGCGCCACCGGACGTACCCCAGGCCGGGGACAACCCCATCGACCGCTTCATCCTCGCTCGATTGCATGAGAAGGGCCTTGCGTCCAATCCCCCGGCCTCGCCGCGCGAGCTGATCCGCCGCGTGTACTTCAACCTCATCGGTCTGCCGCCGAGCGCGCAGGAGATCGCCGCGTTCGAGGCCGACCCTTCGGATGCCGCGTACGAGGCGATGATCGACCGGCTGCTCGCGATGCCGCAGTATGGCGAACGCTGGGCGCGGCACTGGCTGGATGTGGTGCGCTACGCCCAGAGCAACGGATACGAGCGCGACAACGAAAAGCCCTACGCCTGGCGCTACCGCGATTACGTGGTCAAGTCCTTCAACGAGGACAAGCCCTACGACCGCTTCGTCATCGAGCAGCTCGCGGGCGATGAGCTTCCCGACCGCGACCCCGACACGGTGACGGCCACCGGCTTCTACCGCCTGGGCGTCTGGGACGATGAGCCGGACGATGCGCGGATGGCCGAGTTCGACGCCCTGGATGACATCGCCCACGTCACGGGCAGCGCGTTCATGGGCATGACCATCGGGTGCGCCCGCTGCCACGAGCACAAGTTCGATCCGATCTCCCACGAAGACTACTATGAGTTCATCGCGTTTTTCCGCAACGTGCGGCAGTACGAGAACCCACGCGAAGCGCTCGATTCCTCGAATCTTCAGCCGCTGATCGACCACGACGAAGCCCAGCGCTGGCAGGCGGAAAAGGATGCCCGCATCAAGTCGGCGCAGGATGGCCTGTTCGCCCTGCGCGATCCCATCCGCAAGCGCCTGGTCGAGGCGAGGCTTGCGGAACTGCCTCCCGAGCTCCGGGCCGCGCATGACACGCCGCAAGAACAGCGCACCGACGAGCAGAAGAAGCAGGCTGAGGAGGCCGCCAAGCGGCTGCACGTCGATGACAAGCAGGTCAACGAAACACTCGACCCCGACCAGCTCGCGCGCAACGAAGCGCTCACCATGAAACTCAACGAGGCCAAGGCTCTGCGCCCGCCGTGGGAATGGGCCCTGGCCGTCACCGAGCACCAGACCCCCCCGCCGGCCACGCACGTGCTCATTCGCGGCAACGCATCCACGCCCGGCAAGGAGGTTCAGCCGGCCTTCCTCGCCATTCTCGGCGGAGGCACGCCGGACATCCCCCCACGCGACGAACACGACCGCACCACAGGCCTGCGTCTTGCGATGGCGAAATGGATCGCCAGCGAGGACAACCCGCTGACCGCGCGGGTGATGGTCAACCGCATCTGGCAGCACCATTTCGGCACGCCCATCGTCGCCACGCCCAACGACTTCGGCCGGGCGGGCGTCCCGCCGACGCACCCCGATCTGCTCGACTTCCTCGCGTCGCGCTTCATCGAGGACGGCTGGTCGATCAAATCCCTGCACAGGCTCATCCTCACCTCGCGCACCTATCGCCAATCATCGCGAAATATGAACGACGATGCCCTGGCGATCGATCCGGGCAACACGCTTTACTGGCGGCAGAACATGCGTCGGCTTGAAGCCGAGGCCATCCGCGATTCCGTGCTGGCCGTCAGCGGAACACTCAATCCCGCGATGGGCGGGCCGAGCTTCTTCCCCCAGCTCGGCGGCGAAGTCGTCGCCGGCGCCTCCAAGCCGGGATTCGGCTGGGGACACTCCTCCGAAGCCGAACGCGCGCGCCGCAGCATCTACATCTTCGTCAAGCGCACCATGCTCGTTCCCTTCATGGAAACCCTCGACTACACGGGGACCGAATCCCCGATGGACCGCAGGCCGATCACCACCATCGCGCCCCAGGCGCTGCTCATGCTCAACAGCCGCTTCATGCGCGACCAGGCCGCGATCCTCGCCGAACGCGTGGCTGAGCACGCGCCCGACGATCCCGCGGCGCAGATGGATCAGGCCTTCCTGCTCGCGCTCGGCCGGTTGCCGAGCGTGCGCGAACGCGAAACCGCCCTGGCGTTCATGGAACGGCAGGAGCGGGGTTTCTCCGAGATGACCGGACAGATCGTCTTTCGGCCGGACGCCGCCGAAGCGCTCTTTGACCAGTATCTGTACACCATGCCGCCCGAGGATCTGCTGGAGGGCCCGCGCGACGGATGGTCCTACCATCGCGGGCACTGGGGCGGCGGATACTCGGGCATCAAGGAGATCGACGATGACGGCGGACCGTTCGCCCTGCGACAGGATGAGCCGTTCGCGGACGGCCGCATCGACGCGCGACTCAGGCTCGATGCCACGACGCGTTTCGCCAGCATCCTCTTCCGGGGCGGCGAGAACGAGCAATCCTACGAGGGATATGAAGTCCGTCTGGATGCGGCGAACGATGCGCTCCTGCTGCTGCGGCACGCCGACAAGAAGGCCGCCACGCTCGCCCGGATCGACACCCCGATCGACGCCGGTACGTGGCAACCGCTCCGCATCGAGATTTCGGGCCCGAACATCACCGTTCGATTCGGCGAAGGCGAAACCGCATTGCTCAAGTTCATCGACCCCGATCCGATCGTCCCCCCCGGCCGATTCGGCCTCCGCGCCCGCGGCGGGCCTGTGACCTTCGCCGACCTTGCGGTCACGAACGATGCCCAACGATCCCCCGTCACCGCGAGTACGCCCGATGACCGCGAAACCGCCCGCCGCCGGGCACTCGAATCGCTCTGCCTGCTGATGTTCAACCTCAACGAGTTTGTGTATGTGGATTGAGAATCATCGTTCGTAGAATGGTCCTCAATCCCCCACGGAGTCACCCCCATGACCCAGCCTCAACACCCCCGGCGACAGTTCTGCGGCCGCACACGGCGTGAGTTCCTCTGGGAAATGGGCGGCGGATTCACCGGCGTCGCCCTCACCGCCCTGCTCCAGGGCGACGGCTTCTTCGCCAGGCATGCCTACGGCGCCGCCGCCACGCCGCGCACGCTCGACCACACCTACGAAAATCCCCTGCTCCCCAAGCAGCCGCACTTCACGCCCAGGGCCAAGTCGGTCATCTTCCTGTTCATGTACGGCGGGCCATCGCAGATGGACCTGTTCGACTACAAGCCCGAGCTGCAGAAGCGCGACGGGCAGACCATCGACATGGAAATCCGCCGACGAGACCTGCGCAAGTCCACGCTGCTTGGCTCGAAGCGCAAGTTCAAGCAGTGCGGCCAATCGGGCCTCTGGTGCAGCGACGCCTTCCCGCACATCTCCACGCAGATGGACAAACTGGCCGTCCTCAAGTCCCTCTACGCCGACTCCTTCGCCCACGGCTCGGCGATGATCCAGATGAATACCGGCCGCGTCGTCCAGGGCCACCCGTCGATGGGCGCGTGGGTCGCCTACGGGATGGGCACGCTCAATCAGAACCTGCCCGGTTATGTCGTCATGCTCGACCCGCGCGGCGGGCCGATCTCAGGCCCGGCCAACTGGTCCAGCGGGTTCATGCCCGCCGCCTACCAGGGGACCGTCTTCCGCGCCAAGGGCCAGCCGATCCTCGATCTCTCCCCCAGCACTTCGCTCAGCGACAAGATGCAGCGCGACCGCATCGACACGCTTAGCCTGCTCAACGCCGAGCACATGAAGGACCGCCCGGGCTATTCCGAGCTGCCCGCGCGCGTCGCCAGCTATGAGCTGGCCTTCCAGCTTCAGACCACCGCGCCCGAAGCGCTCGACATCGAGGGCGAGGACGAAGCGACAAAGGAGATGTACGGCCTCAACGACCCCAAGGGCAGCCACCCGCTCTCGGTCGCCCCCGGACACTTCGGCAGGCAGTGCCTGATCGCCCGCAGACTCGTCGAGCGCGGCACGCGCTTTGTGCAGATCTACCACGGCGGCGGCCACCAGCAGCAGAACTGGGATGCCCACATGGGCGTCGAGGAAAACCTGGCCATCCACTGCCCGGAGATCGATCGGCCGATCGCCGGCCTGCTCATGGACCTTGAGCGACGCGGCATGCTCGATGAAACCCTCGTGGTCTGGGGCGGGGAGTTCGGCCGGCAACCCGTCGCCCAGGATGGCGGCGGGCGCGACCACAACCCCAAGGGTTTCACCTACTTCATGGCCGGCGCGGGGGTCAAGCCCGGAACGAGCTACGGCGAGACCGACGAACTCGGCCACGAGGCCGTGGTCAACCGCCACCACATCCGCGACCTGCACGCGACGATCCTCCACCTGTGCGGCTTCGACCACCACAAGCTGACGTACTTCTACAGCGGGCTTGACCAGAAACTCACGGGCGTGGTGGACGCGGAGCCGATCGGGGGGGTGATGGGGTGAGGGGCGTGGGGGTTGAGGCAGGAAAACAATACCACGTTGGATAGGTAGGGTGCATGGCTTACCTGGCTATTGGGGCTGAGGCTGATGGACGGTCCACGGAATCGCAGCCGCAGAATAATGCACTTCAGCGACGATGCCTTCTTCGAGCTCCGGCAAACCCTTCAGGGATAAGCTTGCAAAAGTCATAGACCTACGCTTGAAGGGGTAGTGCCTCTCCTTGAACCCCAGAATCGTTGCTGGTGTTCCTTGTGGCACGAGCGCAATCATGACGCGGCCCGCGTTATACGCCATCGGCACTGTCAGCTGCAAGTCAGCGGCATCACTCCTGGCCATGTCGCGTTGATCCCACAGCGCCATGTCGCTCGAGAGGTAGACCTCGCGCCCCATCCAGTCCGAATACGGAGAAACTCCGGAAAGATCGGTCGATTGACAGACACCGACCGTCGTGATCGCCATCACAACAGCAAGCGTGGCGGGTTTGGAAAACGTACGCATGGCCTGTATTCTACCTGTACTTCCAATCCGACCTGGCTTCCGGGATGGCCTCGATCTGATTCTTCAAGTCCTCAATGACCCTTGAATCAGACATCATAGCGATGTGTGCCCCTCCCCTCCTGGACCACCGCCGACTTCCCCGCGCTCAACTGGCACGACTGCCACGTCCACGCGCTGCGGATCGTCGAGGGCGATGACCACACCGGGACCGGCGAGTTGATGATCCGCATTGCCCCGGGCGTTGCCAGGCGATTCGAACGCGCTCTCGCGGATCCGCCTGGGGTTGAGCGTGGAAACGATCCGCCTCAGCATTGAGGTTGTGGATGCGTCGGATCAGCCAGTGGACGCGGTGCATCGCGTCCGCGGCCTGATCCTCGATTTCCTTGTGCAGCTCCCGGTCGCCCCAGATGTCGCACATGCCCAGGTGTACGTGGTATTGGTCGATCGCGAGGCGCTCCTCCGCCAGGTATTCGTTGAGCGCCGACAGGGATTCGGGTTGATCTTGCATCGAGGTGTTCCTTATTCATCGTTTCCGGACGCGCTGACGAGCCGGGGCCGCGTCACTCGCCCTGCATGACTTCACCGGTTCGCTCGACGTCCTTGCCGGCGCCTTCCCAGGTGTTGCAGCCGGTCAATGACAACATGCCGGCCAGCAGCGCTGCCAGCGCCGCCGTGACGATGATGATTCGCGAGTTCATGGTTGATTTCCTTATGACTGGGTCAGTCCTTCGCCGCCCGGGAGACACTCCCGGGCGGCTGGGACGATCGCTTACTTGGGCTGGTAACTGAACTTCTGCCCGCCCACGGTGGCCTCGTACATCAGGCCCGCTTCGTCCATGGTGAAGACCGCCACGCCGTTGGCGAAGTCGGCGTTGGCGCCCACGCCCGATTGGAGCGCCACGGCCGTGGCCTGTGCGTCGAAGCGGAAGTTGCCTTCCTTGAAGGTGTCCACGGCCTGGGGGGTTTCAAAGGCGATGATTTCCGTGTAGGCCTGCCCGCCGAGCTGGAAGCCGACAGTCGCCTGGCTCAGGTCGCAATAGCCCATGGCAACGCCCCGCTCATAGAGCACGCCCTTGCCGTACGCCCCGCCGAAACCCATGCCGCCCTTGCCGACCGAGGGGAAGACGGCGTAGCCCGCGGCCCTGCTGAAGACGCTCGACAGGGTCGGGTCCATCCTTTGCGCTCTGGCAAGAGCCTCGGCGGCGTCCTGCTCGATCTCGCGCTTGCCCGCCACCGAACCGGGCGCCGTCGCACAGGCGCTCAAGGCCAGCAGGCCGAACACCCCGACCACCAGGCACGCCAATTTCATAGGGCAGTCGCTCATGGCATTTCCTTTCAAGAACGGCCGGCGCCTGGACAACGCCCGGAGTCCGGCCAAAAGCTTCGCAGACCCTCCATCCATGCCGCCGGGTATGTGACCGGCGGCCCGGAATGATCCGCGCATGACATCATGCGTGGGGCGAGACAAATCTCACGTCATGGCCTTGCCCCCACCGAACATGAGCAGCATCAGGCCGCCGACCGCCGCCGCGACGCCGCCGACGAGGTACCACACGGTGGTGTCGGTGAAGTGCCCGGTGAAGAAGTTGCTCATCCGGTCAGCCACCGAGTCCGAGGCGTTCATCCCCACGACCAGCAGGATGACGCCGACGATCAGCAGTACGATCCCGGCGATGCGCTGAGGATTCATGTTTGGTTCCTTTCCTGTTGAACCGACGCGAGCCACGACCGCCTTAGAACCCGCGGGGCAGGTAACCCAACAGCAGCAGGATCACCAGGATCACCAGGATCAACCCCAGGCCTCCGGTGGGGCCGTAACCCCAGTTGCGGCTGTGGCCCCAGCGGGGCAAAGCGCCCACGAGCAGCAGAATCACGATGATGAGCAGAATCAGTCCCATTCAAGTCTCCTTTTGATTAATTGAGAATCTTCACACACCGTCGGCGCCGGCCATACCCCTCCGCATGGCCGGCGCACCGGGAGTGCCTGGCTATGACGACGCTACGCCGAGGCCCGGCGTCCCTGCAGGAAGCTGATGGCCACCACGACCAGGGCCACCACCAGCAGGATGTGAATCAGCCCGCCGAAGGTGTAGGACGTGATCAGCCCGAACAACCACAACACCAGAAACACGATGGCAAGAGTCCAAAGCATGGTCAGGTTCCTTTCAAGGATTCGACCGTATGTCCCACGCGGTGTCGCGACCGTGAACGTCACGGCCGACCTACCGCCTCATGTCCTGAGCGCCGAAGAAGAACCGGCACACTCCTGGTGATTCAGTTCCCGCTCGGCCTGCAGCCAGTTCTGCTTACACTGGCCCGACTTGCTGCCATTGCTCTCATAGATGCCGTGCGCCCGCCGGGCGATGTCGTCGTGCGAGGCGCCGCAAATTCCCGACTGAGAGGCATTGACGGCGCCGCGCGCCTGCCCGTTGACATCCAATTCCCCCGTGTCAGCGGCCTGGTCCGGACGCTGCCCATCCTGCCTGAGGCCGGTTCGATCTGATCCGTTCGTGTTTGCCATCATCGAAATCCTTTCTTGTTGTGTCATGGCCCCTGAGGGCCTGACGAGGTTCTGTCCGCTTCGCCCGGAGTCCACCCCAGCGGGCAACGGCGCGTGAGCCTGTGCAGGTACACCCAACCGAGTGTGCCCGCGGAAGGCCGCGAAGAGGGACGCTGTTTCGGTCTTGATCAGATCGAACACGTATGCGAGCGACTGGGAAACGGTTTTCACTGTTGACTCCTGGCACGGCGCATGACCATGCCGATGACGATGCCCAGGCCGGCCGCAATGCCGACGCTGGCGACGGGATTGCGCACGATGAGCTCCTTCACCGAGTCGGCGGAACTGACTGCGGCCTTCCTGGCGCCCACATACATGTCGTGGGCCGTATCGCCGGCCGCCTCGACCGCGTGCCGTGCCCCATCACGGAGCTCCGAGACGCCCGAGCGCGC
>JBGTFI010000715.1:0-9566 GCA_041747335.1 Phycisphaeraceae bacterium
CCGGGGACGGAAGACCTTTACGCGGTGATCGACGCCGGGCCGGGGGAACTCGAAGACCACCCACGACAGGATCAAGCCGCGCGAGAGGCGGTGCGTGAGCTGGCGACGCGGCTGGAGACGCTGCGGCAAGAAGGGCTGATCGAGCGGGCGGTGTGGGGGTTCACGCCGGACCAGGTCAGCGCCCGGGCGATGCGGCTGCTGCCGATGCCCGAGTTCGAGGCCCGCCTGGGCCAAGTTGGCGAGTCGGGGATGATTCTGGAAAGCCCCACGCCCCACGTGCTGATCGATCAGATTGTCGCGCAGGTTCGGACGCAGACCAGCGCCCAGGCGCAGAACGATCCTCTGGCGGTCAGCCGCGCCAGGCGGCCGATCACGGATGACCAGGGCCCTGCCGACGGCGACGAGACTCAGCGGATGATGCGCGAGGCCGCGGGGATGCTCACGGCGGTGATGTCCGCGATGGCGTACACCCTCGAGAAGCCCCCGGAGGAGCGCCCCACCTTCGGCGAGATGGTGCAGCGGGCGCTGGAACCGACACAGTACCTTGTGAGCGATAACGGCCGGTTGTACTTCGTGCGGATCACGCCCAGCATCGAGGAAGGATCGATCAACGCGCTGCAGCGCTCGATCGCGGCCGTGCGGCGCGCCGTGCAGGAGGTGGACATCGCCTTCAGCGACCTGGAGATGGGCCTGACGGGCATCGAGGTGATCGAGGCCGACGAAACCGAACAGGCCACGTGGGACAGCATGGTCGCATCGGTCGCGGCGGTGGTGCTGATCGCAATCCTGCTGATAGCCGCCTTCCACAGTTGGCGTACGCCGCTGCTGGCGATCGCGGCCCTGCTGGTGGGGATCGCCTGGTCGTTCGGGTTCCTGACGCTGACGATCGGACACCTTCAGATTCTGAGCGTCGTGTTCACGGTGATCCTCATGGGGCTGGGGATCGCCTACGGGATCCACCTGGCGGCGCGGTTCGAGATCGTACGCCACCGCTATCGCGACACGCTCAACGGGTTCGAGCTGGCGCTGCGCGACAGCTTCGATACCGTCGGGCCCGGCATCGTGACCGGCGCGGTGACCACGGCGGCGGCCTTCCTCACGACCCTTTTCACCGATTTCACGGGCATGGCGGAGATGGGCCTGATCGCCTCTGGGGGCATCATGCTCTGCCTTCTGTCGATGTTCAGCGTGTTCCCGGCGCTGCTGCGGATCGTCAAGCCGCGACATCGCGATTTCGTCCCCATGCAGGATCGCCAGTTCCACATGTTCGAGGAAAGGTGGGTCACGCCCTTCGTGACGCACCCAAGGCGGACGATCGCCGGCGCGGCCGCGGTGACGCTTGTCGCGCTGGCGTGCGCGGCGCAGATGCGCTTCGATTACGACCTGATGAAGCTCTATCCCGACGACATGCCCAGCGTCGAGTGGCAAAGGCGCATCGCGCGCGACGGCGGGGAGTCGGTCTGGACGGGCACGGTGATCGCCAAAAATCTGACCGAGGCACGGGCCCTGACCGAACTGCTGCGCAAGCAACCGATGGTCGAGGAAGTGCGGGGGATCGGGCTGCTGTTTCCGCGGGATGAGGCCGAGAAGCTGGCGCTGCTGGCGCCGGTGCGCGAGCGCGTCGCGCCGATGGCCGAGAGGGTGCTTGCGGAATCCGAAGCGCTCCCGCCGGGCGATCCGCGGACGCTGACGGCGAAGCTGACGGTGCTGAATCTCGCGGTGGGGTTCTTCGCGGCCAGCGTTCCGGATTCGCTTCGCCCGGCCGTGGCGGAGCTTTCCGCAGCCATGCAGCGGGTGATCACCGTGCTCAACGCTCTAAGCCCCGAGGAGCGTGAAGCGCGGGCGGCTTCACTCATGCGCGAGTATCGCCAGTGGCGGGCGGAAATCGCGCGCGACGTTCGTGAAGCCGTGGACGGCCAGCCGCTTGCGCCCGGCGACCTTCCGGGGGCGCTGCTGGCGCCGTACGTGGCGGATCGCGGACCGCTTGAGGGCCAGTTCGCGCTGGAAATAGTTCCGCGCATTCCCGCGGAGGCCGGGTACAACGGGCCGCTGGATCGCGGGTTTCTGCCGGGGTTCGTGGAGATGCTCACATCGATCGACCCGCAGGCGACGGGGGTGACCGCGCAGATCTATTACTCCGGCGCGCTGATCGAACGCTCCTACATGCTCGCGGGGCTGTACGCGCTCGTGGCGGTGTTCCTGCTCATGGCGCTGGACTTCCAGTCGTTCCGGGATGCGGCGTTCTGCCTCGTGCCGGTGGCGATCGGATTCGCAATCACCTTCGCGGTGATGTGGCTGATCGGTATGAGCATCAACTTCGCCAACATCATGGTGCTGCCGCTCATGTTCGGGATCGGCGTGGATTCGGGCGTTCACGTCCTGCACCGCTACCGGCAGGATCCCGACGGCCACCCGCCCGGGTTGACGCTGGGCACGGGCAAGGGCATCACCATCACCAGCTTCACGGCCATCATCGGCTTCGGGACGCTGATGTTCGCCGGACACCGCGGCATCTCAAGCCTCGGCTTCGTGATGACCCTGGGCATCGCTCTGACCATGCTCGCGTGCTGGATCGTCGTGCCGGCGTGGCTGGCGTGGCGGGGGAGTCGATGGCAGATTGAAGATTGAAGATTGAAGATTGACACATCAAGGCATCAGCCTCAACGTCCCATCTTCCCTTTCGACATTCGGATTTCAGCGGGTGGCCTTACCGCCCCACCGGGTGGTGGTTCTGCGCCTCGGTGGGGACTTCGCGGATGCGCTCGAGCATCGGCAGCAGGCCTTCCTCGATCACCTGATCCCATCCCATCTTCGCCACGAGCTTCTGCCCGGATTCGAGCAGCTCCTGCCGCTGGCGGTCGGTGGTGGGCAGGCCCTTCATCAGCCGCTCGGCCAACTCCCGCGCCACCTGCGATTCGATCGCGTCGCGCTCCTGGCGCTTCATCGCCAGAAGGCGCTCGACCGGCCAGTCGCTGGCGCCCCGCGTGTAGTCCGCCACCAGCACGTTGGGCGTGCCCTTTCCGCCGGTGACGTGGTTCACGAAGCCCTGGCAACCGCACACGTTCGAGATCACGCAAATCGCCCCGCAATCCAGCGGCTCAAGCGGGCTGATGCCGAAGGGTTCGTACGTCGCCATCCCGAACTCGACATCGGCCGCGCGACGCAGGTCCGCGATATTCATCTGCTCCGGCAGCCGTTCGCCGATGCGCGCCCGCGACCACCCGAACTGATTGACCAGCACCGCCTGCACGTTCTGGTGTCCGGCGTTGAACGCATCGACATCGCCGCAGATCTCCACCTCCGGGCCGACCAGGTCCGGGTATCCTTGGCGGTGCGTGCGCGGCCAATCGTACGTTTGCTCCATGTGCGCGATGTCCTGCGCCCGGCGGACGCCCCCGGCGCTGGTCAGGATGAACAGCACACCCTTCTGCCCGCGATCGCCCAGCAGACGGTCCAGCTCGTGACAGACTTTGAGGTCGCGCCAAAGCCCCTTGCTGATGACCGGCCGGGTGACGTGCGTCATCAGCACATCCGGCTCGTGGCCGAGCAGCGCTTTGGCGTACTGCGCCAGCATCGCGCGGCTCTTCATCTTTTCGGCCAGATCCAGCTTGAAGCTCGGCAGGCCGTTGTAGACCAGCTCGATCGGGTGCTCATCAAACGGCTGATTGAGGAACTTCAGCTCATCGCGCGTGCAGTCGCCCACCGCGATCACCCCGTCGCACAGGTGCGCCCGACCGATCAGCGCGTGGCGGAAGAAGTGATCCTGCGAACCGAACACGTCCTCGACGTACTGCCCCTGCGCCCGCGCCTGGCGCAGAACGTTGTAGAACATCGTGTCGTGTCCGGGGTGGTCCTCGACCAGTCGCCGCGCGGTCGAGCACTCGTGGGCGTGGAAGACGGTGCGGAAGGTGTGCTGACCTTCGAGAATCGCCTGAAGCACAGCCGGCATGCCCATGAACTCGTGGCTGAACATGATGCACGGCACATCCTGCTCACTGAGCAGGGCCGTCAGAGCGTAGAACGCCGGTTCCGCGAGGCGGACGTACTCTTCGTAATCCCACCCGCTCTCATAACGGCCGCTGTCGATGCCGAAGGTCTCCCACAGCTTGAGCTTGAAGACCGCCAGGCGGTCGGGATTGGTGCGGAACACGTCGATCAACAGCACCTCGGCCTCGCCGGTGCGGTGCTGTCCGGGGGGCGCGTACTTGCGCCGGCCGTACACGATGGCGACGTTGAACGCCCACTCGACAGGCCGGAACTTCCCCGCCAGCCCCGCGCGGTCGATGCGGTCGATGGAGGAATAAAGCACCTCGCCGTGTTCGCCCAGGCGCGATTCGGGATCGACCGCCAGATGGGTCTGCGTCGGCCCAACGAGGATGGACCGCTTGACGCGGCTCTGATAGACGGGGCTGATCATCAGCCCTTCAAGCACGGTGCCGATGCCGCCAAGCTGCTCGACGGCTTCATGGGTGACATGGGCGAGGGTCAGCCGGTCCGATGCGCGTGAAGATTTGGCCATGCGGAGGAGGTTTCGCGAGGGGATGTTGGGAGGTTGGGTGGTACGACGGGGAGAGTATAGCGGAGGGGGTTTGCACGTGCCTTGTGAGACGCGCTTGTACTGCTAGGCACGCCTGAAAGTCATGCCCATCTGTCGCATAAAGCCGACAACCGAGACGCACGGGATTCCAAGTGCGTCGCAGACATCCGGAATCTTGACCCTCTTGCCTTGTGCGACGCGCTGCTCTTCCGTAACCACAGTCGCGTTCATGGATCGTGCCATGGCGATCACGAAAGGGTCTGCCATCGATCGATTCTTCTGCGTGTTGAGGAGCGACTGGAACCGCTCGACAGCGAGAATCTGCCGCACCTGTGCCTGAACATCCTCGGAAATGGGACGGAAGAAGCACTTTCGTTCCTTGACCCAGGCAAAGAGATCGTCATCGATCTTCTCAAGCTCGACGCGCACTTCATCCGGAGAAAAGACGATCTCCTTCCGCGCCAGAGCCTCGATATCCTCCCAGAAATCAGGCATGATGTCCGGCGGATACCGATTCCGCCAGCTCTGAATGAACACGTTTGTGTCGAAGCAGTATCCCCCCGTCATGCGGGTCTTCTCCATTTCCGTCCGCGATTGTCGCGTTCACCGGCCAGCTCCGAGATGAGCTTCGGAAGATGATTAAGCTTCAGGTTCAACAAACCTGACAGATCACGAGGCGAGATTTCACCCGACCGATAGGCGGAAACGACGGAACGACAGAATGCACGACCGTTCTCAAATACAGCTCGCTTCGCGACTGGCCATTTGAAGTCCTTCTTCTGCTCCAACTGCTCCATCTTCTTGCGTCTGGCGTCACGCCAGTCGCGATCGAACTCGGCCTCAAGAGATTCGTAGGTTCTTTGCGAGATCAGTCGAAGACTCAAGAGGCGACGAAGGACCACAACCGGACTGACCTTGAAGTAGTCTGACAGGTGGCTGACTCGATCCTTCAACTCCCTCACCGAGCCCGCCGTATCCGTCCAAGCCTTGGAAACCTCGGCTTCCGGCGCGATGGCCTCGCCCGCGACGGCGTTGCAGAACACCTCGACCACCTGTGCCTCACCAGCCGGCCGGCGAGGCAGATTCAGATTCGACACACCTGACTCGCCAACCCATACATGGGCGAGTTCATGGATCAGGGTGAATACGCGCGCGCTCTTCGCATCGCCTGAGTTGAGGAAGATGAACGGCGCATAGGTATCAACGAGCGTGAAGCCTCGGGCCTCCGCAACATCGATTGTTCCGCGCTGAAAAACGTAGACTCCAATGCCCTCGACAAGATCGATCCAGTGCGACAATGCCGCCTCGCGATCTCTCCAGCCGTCACGAACCGACGCGTCGAACCCAAGAGCATGGCGGATCTCATTTGCCACTAACTTGGGATCCGCATCGACTGAACGGGATCCGACGAAATCCAACGGCGACTCCTCAGACTCGATGAGGTTCTCCCGCAACCACTCCTGCTTATCACGCGTCTGACGAATCAGGAACTCGAGTTCATAGGAGAATCGGGCGGGCATGTCCTCCGGCAATCTCCTGAAGTCTGTGAACTTGGGGACTGACATCCGCCTCGGAGGTTCGGGCAAGAAGAACACCGCAAGTGGCCGACGGTATGCCTTCGCGGCTTTTCTCGCCTGGGCCAAACTAGGCAGAAGTTCGCCTTGCTCCCACGCGAGAATATCCTCGACCGGCCGCTTGATCTTTTCGGCAGCCTCTTCCGGAAGCAGGTGCGCGGTCTCTCGGGCCCACTTGAGAACCGATGGGGTGACATGAGCTGGAATTCGACTGCCCACCGTATTCCATCGCCTCCGCTTCAAGATCGATGCACCGGACCAGCCAAAGTATTATAGCCCCCCTCACACCCCCACAATCGAATACCCCGCGTCCACGTGAATCGTCTCACCCGTCACCGCGGCCGAGAGGTCGCTCAGCAGGTAGACCGCCGTGTCGCCCACTTCCCCCCCTTCGATGTTGCGCCTTAGCGCGCTCTTGCGCTGCTGGTGCTCGAACATCTCGTTGATCCCCCCCACCGCCGAGGCCGCCAGCGTGCGCAGCGGGCCGCCGGAGATGATGTTGATGCGGATGTTCTTTTCGCCCAGGTCGAACGCCAGGTACCGGGCGGTGTGCTCCAGCGCCGCCTTGGCGATCCCCATCACGTTGTAGCCGGGGACGACCTTCTCCCCGCCGTAGTAGGACATCGCCAGGATCGACCCGCCGGCGGGCATCAGCGCGATCGCCCGCTGCGCCATCGCCAGCAGCGTGTAGGCGCTGATGTCCAGCGCCTGGGCGTAGGCCGCGCGGGTGGTGGTGTGGAAGTTGCCGACCTGGAGGAACTGCCGATCGGCAAACGCGATCGAATGCACGATGAAGTCGATCTTGCCGAAATCCGCCTTGACCTTCTCGAACACCGCGTCGAGGTCGCCATCTTTCGCCGCGTCGCAGGGCATCAGCCAGGGTTCTTTGACGCCCAGCTCCTCGACAGCCATCCGGCAGCGGCGTTCCATCTTGCCCTTTTCATCGGGCAGGTGGGTGTAGAGGCACTCCCCGCCGTGCGAGAGGATGCGCTGGGTGATGTGCCATGCGTACGAGCGGTCGTTGGCGATGCCGAACACCAACCCGCGTTTACCATCGAGCAGTGCCATGGGGTAGCCTCTGGCGGTTGGCCGTTAGCGGACAGCCAAAGCCACGCGCGGTGACTCTGGACCTTGGACTTTGGACCTTGGACTTTCGACTCCGCCGATTACCGGTAGAACTCGATGATCAGGTTCATGTTGACATCGAAGGGGATCTGATCCGAGGTCGGCACGGCCATCACGCTCGCGGTGAGCGTCGAGGGATCGAAGCTCAGCCAGGAGGGCGCCTCGTGACCGGCCAGTGACTCGAGATTCTCGCGGACGCGATCCTTCGAGTTGGGCTTCTTGAGCGTGATCTTGTCCCCCACCGAAAGCTGGAAGCCCGGGCGATCCACCTTGTGGCCATTCACCATCACGTGCCCGTGGGAGACGAGCTGCCTCGCGGCCCAGATCGACCGCGCCCACCCCAGGCGACGGATGGCGTTGTCCAGTCGCTGCTCGAGGATGCGCAGGAGCACTTCGCCGGTGTTGCCCTTGGCGCGGCTGGCGATGTCCATGTACCGCCGGAACTGCCGCTCCAGCACGTTGTAGTGATAGCGCAGCTTCTGCTTTTCGTTCTGGCGAATGCCGTAGTCGCGCAGCCGTCTGCCTCGGAAACCGTGCATCCCCGGGGGGTTGAGCTGGCGCTTGGTGGTGTGCTTGGGGAGGTCGGCGATGGGCACGCCGACGCGGCGGGAGAGCTTCACCTTCGGGCCGGTGTAATTGGCCATGAACTCGGACTCCTTCGCTTCTGAGGCGCCCCCGCGGCTGCGGGTTTGCGGGTTCAGTCACTTCAGGGCGCGATTCCGCCCTGCAACAAGCCAAGTATTACACCGGGAGCGGGGGAGGGTGTCAAATCGGAATGGTTGCGTGTCATGGCTAGGGGTGCATGACAGCCCAGGCGGGGGTTTTGCCGATAGGTTGTGGGTGGGGCCGCTATGGATGGCGGCCTGGGTGTGGGTTTGTCACGGAGGTGCATCATGGCGGCACGGACGACGCGGCAGGCGGCTCGGGATCGGGTTCGGGCAATCTTCGAGAAACAATTGGATCAGGTCATTCCCCTCGATGAGAGCACCCCCCTGCAAGGGCGGACGTTCCGGGAGTGGGAGGACCAGGCCGATGCGTTCGATCAGACGGTGACCTCGACGCTGCTGGAAGAGCGTGCGGCGCTGGAGGAGTCGGCGGCGGTGGAGCAGGAGAGCCTGGGCTACTGCCCGCATTGCGGCTCGGATCGGCTGTACCTGCGAAGCGAGACGCACAATGAATCGAGGCAGACCCCGCACGGGGAGGTGGTGCTGACGCATCAGCGGGTGCGTTGCCGGTCGTGTGGCCGGACTTTTTCCCCCTCAGGCGCGTGAGTGGTCGTTGCCGCCGGACGTGCCGCTGTCGCCCAAGGCGTATCGCCGGGTGGTGCGCGAGGCGGCGACCCATCCTTACGACAAGGCGGCGCAGGCGCTCAACGAGGACTGGGGCGTCCACCTCGACGCCAAGCAGATTCAGCGCTGGGCGCAGGCGGCCGGCGGAGCGTTGCTGGCTCAGCAGGACGCCGAGCGCCGGGCGTACCGGTGTGGCCGGCGTCCGCCCGGACCGCTGAACGATCCGGCGCTGCTGGTGATCGCGATGGACGGCGGACGGGTGCAATTCCGCGAAAAAGACAAGGAAGACGGCGACACTTGCGGGGGTCGCTGGCGCGAGGACAAGGTGCTGGCGATCAGCAGCTACCTGCCGGGCGACGGCGCGGAGAAAGAGCCCGCCGCGCTGGTGACGACGTACCTGGCGACGATGAACGCCAGCGACGACTTCGGCTGGCTGGCGCGTGTGGAGGCCGAGCGCCGCGGCATTCGCCAGGCCAGGCAGGTGGTGGTGATCGGTGATGGCGCGGCGTGGATCGACACGCTGCACCAGCGTCACTTCGGCCGCCATGTGCGGATCGTCGACTGGTACCACGCCAAAGAGCATCTGTACGACGTGGCCAGGGCGGCGCACCGCGAGGACGCGGGCGCCCAGACGGAGCTGGCCGAGCGGCTGACCGAGGCGCTGTGGAACGGACAGGCGCGCAGCGTCATCCTGGCGATCGAGGAACTATCCCGCCGCGCCGGGCCGCCGCATCCGGAGGATCCGCCGGACCATCCGCGTCGGGTGCTGGCCCAGAACCTGGGCTACTTCGAGCGTCACGCCGAGCACATGAACTACCCCGAATACCGCCGCCGCGGCTGGCCGATCGGCAGCGGGGTGGTCGAATCAGCGGTCAAGCAGTTCAACAAGCGGGTCAAGGGCACCGAACAGTTCTGGCAGGAGCGGGGCGTCGAACCGATCCTGGCCCTGCGCTCCCTCTGGCTCAGCGACGACAACCGCTGGCCCAACCACTGGAAGGCCACCACCACCCCCGCAATAGCCGCCTGAGGTGTCATGCACCC
>JBGTFI010000716.1:0-7716 GCA_041747335.1 Phycisphaeraceae bacterium
GCAACCAGGCGGGGCAGAGGCTCTGGGGCGATGACGGAATCGACTTCCTGTACGCCTACGCCGACGGGCTGCTGCTGGCGGATGCCGATGCGCAGGCGCTCCTGATTGGCGATGAACTGCACGGCGGCGCGGGCGGGGACTTCCTCTTCGGCAATCTTCGACGGGACACGATCTTCGGCGACGGCGGCAACGACTTCATCGCCGGCGATTACCTCGCGGGGCGCACCTACGCCGACAATCCCATGGCCGACACCGTCGGCGGCGATGACATCGCCTTCGGCGGCAGCGGCGAGGACCAGATCCTCGGCGGCGGCGGGGACGACACGCTCTGGGGCGGGGCCGACTCCGACTGGCTCGAAGGCCAGGACGGCAACGACCGCATGTTCGGCGGCGGCGGGATCGACATCATGGTCCTCGACACCGCCGCGCACTATCAGAAGCTCGGCGACGACTTCGACGGGCACTTCGGCAACCAGGAAAAGGGCGATATTCCCGACGACAACGCCACGGACATCCTGCTGATTGAGGGCACGAGCCTCGATGATGTCATCCGCATCAGCGAAGAAGTGGTGCTGCACGCGCTGGGGCCGTCACGGGCGATCGGGCTGACGGCCGACGCGGTCTTCTCGCTCAGCATCGACGGCGAGACGCCCCAGGTCGTGACCGTATCCGCGGACGGCACGGTGGGGCTGGCGAACCTCGCGGCGAACATCAACAGCGCGATCCAGGCGGTGCCCCAACTCGCGGGCCAGGTGGAGGCGGTGGTCAACGGCGACCGCATCAGCCTGCTCACGCGAGGCTTGGGACGCAAAGCGACGCTTGTGCTCTCGGCCGCCAACGACGTGACGCGGGGCGAGCTCAAGTTCACCACGGTTGATGCGCCGATGCAATCGGGCATGGAGCAGTTCGTGGTGGACATGACCAGCGGACTTCAGCCCAGGCGCACGTTCTTCGCGACCTGGCGGGGCGTCGATCCGGCGAACACCGCCACCTTCGGCAAGCCGCTGGTCGAGCAGTTCCGCATTTCCGGGCTGCTGGGAGATGACGACATCCGCTTCGTGGAAGGCCCCCACGCGCTGGACGTGTCCGACCTCACCGCCAGGAGCAACGACTGGGTGGGCGTCATCGACGGCGGCCCGGGGAATGACATCCTCGTGGGGACGAATGCGCGCGATCGTCTGGACGGCGGGCGCGGCAACGACATCCTCTTCGGTCTGGACGGGGACGACCGGCTGTTCGGAGACGGTGGACCGGCGCAGGGATCGCAGCGCGACCACGACATCCTCTTCGCAGGCCGCGGCAACGACGACCTTATCGGCGGCCAGGGCACCAACGACCTGTTCGCCTGGCAGCACGACCCCAACCCCGCGGTGACGCAGTGGCGCTTCGCGGCGCTCGGCCAGACCGCCACACGAAACGCGGGCACGGGCATGACCGTGCTGTCGGCGGAGGGAGGGCTGGCGAGCCACACGATCGCCGTGGATGTGCGGCTGACGTTCACGGTGGTCGTGAGCGGCGAATCGCGCACCATCACGGCGGTCATCGCCTCGGCTGACACCCTCGACAACGCTTCCGCCAGTGACCTGCTCGCGGACATCCAGGCATCGCTTCAGACGGCGCTGGCTTCCGCGGGGCTGCCGAACAACGTCATCACCGCGCGCCTGGGCGGCGATGACGATGATGTGCTCGAATTCGTCAGCACGGCCGCCTCGCTGAAGCTCGAACCGGGTCAGTTCGGACAGTTCCAAACGCCCGACGGCCGGGTGGTCGATCACAACGGCGATCTTGACGGCGACGGATTCCTCGATGCCGACGGCGCTTCGGCGCCGTATGCGAAGATCGACACGGGCCTCAACCGCATGCTCGGCTCGCTGCGCGACGACCGCCTTTACGGCGGGACGGGCCTCGATTTCCTCTACGGAAACGGCGGGCAGGATCAGCTTTTCAGCATGGACGGCACGATGTTCGAGTCGATCGACGGCGGCCTGGCGGGGGATGAATGGAAAGAGTACGCGCGCTCGACCAACAAGGTGTGGTACGTCGGCGGAAGCAATGCCGACGACATCATCTCCGTGGATTTCGTCACCGAGCCGGGCGTGCTGTCGGATCGGCACCTGGTCACAAGACTCACGAACAACAACGGCAACTTCAGCTTCGCGGCGCAGATCCGCCTGGACTTCTCAGCGACCGATGCGAGCGGCAAGCTCATCTGGGATCCGCAGGATGCGGTGGACCTGGCGGCGCTGATGACGGAGAATCCGAGCGCCCGCGGCGGCGCGCTGGGCACGACCGATTTCAACACACTTCCCCTCATCAGCGGCCTGCTGCCGGATGAGGGTGACTTCCTGGCGATCATCATCGATGCGTTGGGCGGCAACGACCAGATCACCGTCGGTCCCACTGTCCAGAAGACCGTCTGGATCGACGGCGGCGACGGCGACGACCGCGTCGAGATCCTTTCGGGCAACGCCATTCTCGTGGACCGAACCGAGGAGCGCTCGCGCAACGACACCCCGCAGAGCGCGTTCGCGCTGGGTAGCGCCGCGGTCATCACCGCGACGATGCCCGCGCCCGCGGGTGGCATCCTGTCCGCCGACGCCAACTTCAACCTTCTGGTGAACGGCAGGGACAGCGGCGACATCACTCTCGCGCGCGACGCGACACTCAGCAACACCTCGCTGGACGACCTGGTGGCCGATCTCAACAGTGCGATCGCTTCGGCGGGCCTGGGCGCGCTCGTCACTGCCGGGCGAAGCGGCGACACTCTCTTCGTCGCAACGCTCGCGGGCGGCGGGGAAGTGACGCTCCTGCTCTCGACCTCTTCCAACGATCCCACCGCGACCGAACTGGGCTTTGCCGACGGCCAGCTCGCCACCGGCGGACAGACCGATGGGGATGGCGCATCGGTCATCGCGCGTTCGACGACCTTCACCGGCCTGACCATCGACAACCCCGAGGATGTCGATTACTACACCTTCATCCTCGCCGAAGCGCCCGGCCCGAACGACCGCATCGTGCTGAACAGCGCTTCGGAGATCGACGGGCTGACGATGACGCTCTTCGTCGATGAGGATGCTCGAACCAACATCTTGCCGGACCTGGCGACCTTGGCCGAGACACCCAACGCGACGCGCGAAACGGCCTTTGCCCTGGGCGACATCACCACGCTCGACCGCCTGACGGGCGCGACCGTGAACGGCGATGAGGACTGGCTGAGCTTCACCCTGCCCGCGAGCGCCGGCGACGCCGACGCGTTCCACGTGAACGTCCGGCCGGGCTCGGCGGCGATCACCATTGAATTGGTGGACGACACGGGCGCGGTTCTGGAGACGCTTTCCGCTTCCGCCGACCACTCCGCGACGTTCTCGCTCGCGGGTCTCGCGGCCGGGCCGTACTTCATCCACGTCACCGGCGCGGGCGACACGGCCTACGACATCGATGCCGCCGTCGGCGTCGCCGGTACGCGCGTGGTGGACATCGCCGGGCGGCGCAACCCCGTGGTCAACTTCGACCTGCCCGATCTGGCGGACACACGCAACGACACGCAAGCCGACGCCTACAACCTCGGCGACATCGCGAACCTGGCGCGGATCACGGGGCTGACCATCGTCGGCGGCGTGGTGGACGGCGGCGAAACGGTCACACCGGGCGATGTGGATTACTTCCGCCTGCGTCTGACGGAGGACGCGCGAGCGACCGACGCGATCCGCATCGTGGCCGACCCGGACTCCGATCCGCTGCGCGTGGAGATTCTCGACGCGGTGGGTCAGGTCATCACCTCCGCCCAGACGAGCGTCTCGCAGCGCGTCGCCCGGCTGGATGTGGGAAACCTGGCCGCGGGCGAGTATTTCCTGAAGGTCAGCGGCGTCGAGCCGGAGAACGTCGCGCGCTACGAGATCCGCCCGGCGATCGGCACTTCCGGGGGCGGGGGCGGGGGCGGGGGCGCGGGGGTGGGTGTGCTCGATCTTTCCGGCAGGCAGCAGAGTGTGCTGAGCCTGGCGGGGCTGGAGGCGGGCGTCACCTACACGCTGGAGATCCGCTCCAACCTCGTTCCCACGATCTATGACTTGACCTTCGACCTCGAAGGCTCACAGCCGACCCTCATCGACTACGCCACCCGCGTCGACACCGTCCGGCGGGATGTCATCCTCGGCGGCGCGGGCCACGACATCCTCATCGGCGGGCCCGGCGAAGACTGGATCTTCGGCGGCGCGGGCGATGACGTCCTCTCCGGGGGGCGCGACCGGCAGGCGAGCGACCTTCTTTTCGGCCAGGACGGCAACGACACCTTCCAGCTCATCACCGACGCCCTGCCCTTCATCAAGGGCACCACGCAGACGTTCATCCCCACCACCGTCGATCGCATGGACGGCGGCGAAGGCGATGACCGCGTGCTGTTCCTCGGCGGCGACCTCGACCGCCTTGGCCGCCCGGTCCCCGATGAAGTCGCCATCCGCTACAACCGCATCCTGCACCGCTACGAGTTCACGAACCTCGTCTGGGACATCGCCAACCAGCGGTTTATTGAGACGCAGTCGGACACCAAGGCGTTCCTCACCGCCCTGGGATCGGCCCCCGAGACGGGCATCCTGAGCGGCAACGCCACTTTCACCCTGATCCTCGGCGGCGACCTGGACAATCCCATCCACGTGACGCTGACCGCCGCGGCCACCAACGGCGGCGACGGCAGCGACCCCAACCGCAGCGTGGTCGATCTGGTGATCGACCTCAACACCGCCCTGCGCACGGCGCTGGCGGCAGCGGGCTTCTCGGAGGACGCGATCGTCGCGGAGGTGGACGGCCAGCGCATCCGCCTCAAGACCGCCGAGCTGGGCGCGGGAGCGACCCTTGAGCTTATCAATCCCAACACCGTCACGATCAACCAGCTTCGCTTGGCGGACGGCCAGTTCGCGATCGGGCGGGCGGATGTCTTCGAGCAGCACTACCTCTTCTATCAGACCGTAAGTGTCGAGAGCACGGTGATCGACACGCAGCGCGGCGACGACGTGGTCCACGGCGCGCCGGAGTTCAAGGTCCCCAACACCGACAGCGAATGGGGGATTGATCCGGGCGACTTCGAGCAGCGCGGGGTGATCTCGGCGCTGACGATCCTCGGCGGGCCGGGGAATGACCGACTCTTCGGCGGCGCGCTTGCCGACATCATCTTCGGCGGCGAGGGCGTGGACGTGATCATGGGCGGCGAGGGGGACGACTACCTCGACGGAGGCTCGGGCAACGACTTCATCGCCGGCAACACCGCGCTCGCTCCCGACCCCTACGAGCTGACCACGCGCGGTGGGCAGTCGGGCCTCAACGACGCGGTGAACTTCGCCTCGCTTCTGCCCGCCTCGGCGTTCGGCACGGACGCCGGGCTGAACCTTCACCTGGGCGATCGCGGCGACTGGTACATCCTTACCGCGCTCGAGGCAGCGCTTCTCTTCGGCTCAGCCGACGCGGCGCGCCTCTCGCGCGACAACATCCGCATCGAGTTCGACCTGGGCGCGCAGCAGGCGCGATGGGACGATCCTCACTACGACGACCGCAAACTGCACCTCTTCGCCGCGCGGAACACGGGCAGCGACTCGGATCCGCAGTTTGTGCCGGTCGAGCAGTTCTCCGGTGTGCCGGACTACTACCTGCTGCACGTGGCCAACGTCAACGCCTTCGCGATCACCGCGCCGCGCGTGGCGGACTTCGGCGAAGGCCCCATCGTGAACGCCCAGTTCACGCTCGCCGTCAACGGCGTGACCACGGCGGCGCTCACCGTCGGCGGCGCGAACACCGCCGACCTGCTCACTTCGCTGACCACCGGCGCGAACGCCACGATCCTGACGAACGCGGGCGTGTTTGCGGATGTGATCGACAACCGCCTGCTCATCTCACTTCCCAACGAGGGTGAACTTTCGATCAACCTCGTGAACGACGCCGCGGCCAAGTTGGGTTTCGGGACCGGCCAATCCAACGCCGGACCCACGCCGGCGATGGGCGGATACAAACTTGAATTCGACGGGAGCGCGCGCTCCACCATCGACCTGTCCGCCGCGGCCGACGGCGTGAAGATCACCAACGACTCGCAGGCGTTCCAGCCCACGATCATTCCCCTGGGCGACCTTAATGGCGACGGCTACGACGACTTCATCGCCTCGGTGCGCGACGTCCGCGCCGGTGAAGGCTCGGCTGAAGCACGCATCCTCTTCGGCGGTCCGCTGGTCACCCCACAGACGCTCGGCGAAGACACCGTCACCCTCCTCCTCCCAGCCCCGGTCCTGGCCGCCTCGGACTCCGGCGCGCAGGTCACCTTCGCCCATGCCGTCCACCTGGATGACGACAACCTCGCGGACATTGTCTTCTCCGTATCCGGCACGGCCGAGAACGACGGCGTCTACGTTCTCTTCGGCAGGGACAGCGCGCAATGGATCGACCGGATCGACACCCTCGAACGCGCCGATGTCGTCATCACCGGCTTCACCGGCGCGATCACCGTCGAAAACCTCGGACGGGTGAACTCGACGGAGTTTGATGACATCATCGTCGTCGAAGCGGGCGTCGGCGCGCACCTCTTCGCGGGTCGCACACGCGCCGACTGGCTGAGCGCGGGCGCAGCCGAAGGTTCGACCGACGGCTTCGTGTTCGACATGTCGAGTGACAGCCTGTGGCACGTCTCCACGGGGCGCGCCTCGCCCGCAAGCCCCGACCACAGCGCCTACTTCGGCCAGGGGGAGGCTCCGGGGGCCGGGGCCGGCGGCGGCAACTTCGACACCGGCTCGCGCGTCTCCGGCACGATCACCTCACCCCTTCTCGACCTGACCGGTGCAACCACCGCCTCCCTCACGTTCGCCTACTTCCTCGAAACGCAGGCGACTGCCGGAAGGGACCAGGTGTTCGTCTCCGTCCTGCCCGTGGGCGGTTCGCCGACCATCGTCGCCTCGAACGACAACCCGGCCGTCACCGTGCTGGAAGATCCCTCCGGGGGATTCCTGTTCACGGGTGAGATCGACCTCTCCGCCTTCGCCGGGCAGGTGGTTCGGATCGAGCTCCTCTTCAACTCCGTGGACGAGACGGCCAACCACTTCGAAGGGTTTTATGTCGATGATGTCGCCGTCTTAACCGACGGGAACATCGTCTTCCTCGCGGATTTCTCGCGCCGGGCGCTCACCGTCGCCGACGCCGCGCGCACCATTTCGGGGGCGTTCATCGCCGCGGAGAAACTCGGCGACTTCGACGCAAGCGCCGCCGGCGACTTCGCCCTGATGACCGCGACGCAGGTGCAGGTCTATCTCGATAGCGCCACAACCCCCGTCACGCTCACCCTTCCCGCGGGGCTGAGCGCCTTCGAGCTGCGCCACCTGGGCAACATCGACGCCGGTGATGCTTTCGACGACTTCATCGTCACCAGCCCAACCACGAGCTATCTCGTCCGTGGTCGTGCCGGACTGACCAACGGTGTTCTTTCCAATACTGCCGTCTCACAGACCTTTACGGGCGAGCTGTTCTTCGCGTTGGGCAACGTGGACGGCATCGGCCCGGACGAGCTGGGGTCGGCGGCTGTGGAGACCGGCGATCGGTTGACGCGTGACGGCCGGTTCGTCCATCACGCGGTGGGACAGATCCGGGGCCTGGCCGATCCCCTCTCCGCCGGTGACCTTGGCGGCCTCGGCGCTTCGCTGGGGCTGGCGGATGTGGTCATCGAGCCGGGCCGGCCGATCTTCCCCGCGG
>JBGTFI010000717.1:0-1717 GCA_041747335.1 Phycisphaeraceae bacterium
CTCAGCCAGCGCGGCACGCCCAGCGCCTGGCGCAGGACGCGGATCGGCGCGGGACCTTCCGCCGCCAACCCGTGCTCTTCCATACGGTAGAGCAGGCCCAGCGCATCCTCGCGCACGATCTGGAAGCTGAGCATCGCCCGGCGGAACACCCGCCCGATCAGCCCGTGCCGGGGCGCGACGAACAGCACCAGGGTGAAGAGCAGTCCAGCGACCACGGCCATCATCCCCGCTGTTGTCGTGTCGCTGAAGCCGAACCACGTCGGCACGGTGATGGCCGAGAGGTGCCCTAGGGCCGCGCTGAGCGCGCCCAGCACGAGGCTGACCAGGATCATCGGCAGCATCCGGTCGGTCAGCAGGTGCGCCGCCGCGGCCGGGACGATCAGCATCGCGATGACCACGATGCTCCCCACGGCCTCGAACGCCGCGACCGTCGTGATCGCCACCAGGGCCATGAGCAGGTAGTGCATCGCCCGGGCGTTGATGCCGAGCGTCGTCGCCAGCGCCGGATCGAAGGAGCTGATCTTCAGTTCCTTGTAGAAGATCGCGACCATGAGGACATTGAGCAGGAACACCGCGCCCAAAGTAACGGCCGCGCGGGGCACGGACATGCCCAGAAACGTCACCATGTCCTGCGAGGCCAGGACGATCGAGCCGTACAGCACGCATTCGGGGTCGAGATCGACGTGGTCCGCCCCGCGGCGGATGAGGATGACGCCCAGGGCGAAAAGAGAGGTGAAAACCACGCCCATCGCCGCGCCGCCATCGACCTTGCCCCACTCGTGGATCCACTGGGTGAAGACAGCCGTGAGCAGCCCCACGCCCGCGGCGCCGAGGAACATGGGCACGCTGGCGCGGCTCTGGGTGAGGATGAACGCGACCGCCAGACCGGGCAGAACGGCGTGGCTGATGGCATCGCCCATCATGCTCATGCGGCGAAGGACGAGGTAGTTGCCCAGCAGCGCGCACGACAGCGCGCACAGCACGCCGATCACCACGATCCAGGTGTCGAAGGGTTGCCAGGTCATGGGGTCGTCCGGTCCTTTCAGATGACGCCGTGGCGACAAATGACGAAATCCCAATGACGAATGACGAAAGGCAAACGGAAATCGGCCAGAGGGAAGCGTGGTCCGATGACCGTGTGTCGGTGGCTCTTTTTCGTCATTCGAGCTTCGTCATTCGTCATTCATCGTTCTACTGACATCCACGTCACGTGTACCTAAGACAAAGTAAGTCCCTACCCCGCCTCCGCGCCCAACGTGTGCGGGCTTCGCGGCATGTCCCGGATGCGCCCGTCCTGGGCGAGCAGCTTCTCCAGTCCGGCGACCATGTCCGCGCCCAGCACGTGCTCGATCTGGTCGGCATCACGGTCGACGTGGTTGGGGGCGATGTCCGCGTAATGGATCAGGTACATCTCCCACAGGCGGTGATTCCGGACCACGTTCGCCGCCCGCCGCGCGCCCGATGGCGTGAGCGCGTAAACGTGCGTCCCCTGCGCGGTAGGTCGGACCAGCTCCTTCCGCTGCGCCGAACGCAGCGAGCGCATCAGTTCTTTCCGCGACCACGAGCGGGCCTTCATCAGGCGGCCCAGGTCCACCGGCCGATCGGCGTACGCCTCGGGCGCGGCGGGGCCGAGGTCCGGTTCGAGCATCTCAAACATCGCCCGCAGCAGGTGCTGGCGGTTGACGCGATGGGTCAGGTCCAGGTGGCGCAGCAACCG
>JBGTFI010000718.1:0-8207 GCA_041747335.1 Phycisphaeraceae bacterium
GACGAGGGGCCGAGCATCGCCGGGCGAATTGGGCCGCGTTCGCGGCGGCGGGGGGGTGCGGCATGATCGCCAAAGCGAACCCCACCCTGCCCGTTGCGATTGAGGCGGAAGCCGCGTTGATCGGCTGCGGACTGCTGCGCATGGACGAGTTCAGCCGGGCGGCGGAAACCGTGTCGGTTGACGACTTCACCGACGGCGACCACCGCGAAGTATTCAAGGTGCTGCTGGGGATGATGGACCGGGGCGAGCCGACCCACGACCCGACGATTGTGAGGAGGCGGCTGATCGACGCCGGGATTTACGATCGCATCGGGGGCATGGACCGGCTGATGAGCTTCATGGCTGAGGTTGGATCGCCGATCGGCGCTCCGCACTACGCGAAGATGATCGCCGAAGCCGCACGCCGGCGGAAGCTGCTGACGACGTTGGAACGCGAGGCCGACCGGCTGGCCGGCGGGGACGATCTACGGGACGTGGCCGAACGTCTGCGGGCTGAGGCGACGTTTGGAAACGACGCCGGTTCAGCCGTCAACCTCGAGCGCGTCTGGACCGAAGGGGTTGCCAACGGGTTCGGGTTCGATGGGCTGGACCTGCAATTCCTCTGCGATCTTCGCGTGACGGACCAATGCCCGCTTGTGGCGGGCAGGGGCTTGCTCACGCTGATCGGCGGACTTCCCGCGAAGGGCAAGAGCGCCTTGGCCGAGTCGATCGCATTCGACCTGCTGATGAACAACCCGGACGCGCGGGCGGTGCTGGTGAACGTGGAGCTTACTCCCGCCGTCCTGCTGGCACGTCAGGTTTGCCGTGTAAGCGGCTGGGGCGGTCAACCCCCCCTGAACCCCACCGCGATCCTGCGGGGCGTCCTGAGCGACCACCAGCGGCTACGGCGGGACGAATGCTTCAATGAGCTTCGCCCGTGTCTGTCACGGTTGACGATCTTGGACGGTTGCAGCGACTGGCCGACGATTCGCCGCACCGTGGAGGCCGTCAAGCCGGACCTGCTGGTGGTGGACTACGTTCAACGGATCGTCGCCAAGCCTGGGGCCGAGCAGCGGGAAAACATCAACGCCCTGATGACCGAGCTTCGCATCGTGGCCAACGCGGGCACGGCGGTTATCGCGGTGAGCGCCTTGAACCGGGCGGGCGGGGCCACCATCGGAGCTTTCCGGGAAAGCGGCGAGCTCGAATATGGGGCCGACTTCGCGGCGATCCTCACCGACAATTCCGAGGGGCCGATTCTGCGGATCGTCAAGAATCGGTACGGCGTCTGCGGCGACTTCGACGCGACCTTCGACGGTTCACGTCTGACCTGGCACTTCGGGAGGGCGATCCATGGATGACCTCCTGGAGCGGGCACAGAAACGGGAAGCGAAGAAGCGGAATGCGGCGAACGGGCGGTTCGCCAAGCTCAATCGGTTCGTGGACGTGACGATGAGGACGTTGCAGCCTTCGCAGATCGCGGTCTGGCTGTACCTCTTCCGAAGCGAGAAAGAGGGGGTTGTCAGTGAGAGCGTTCGGCAGATCGCGGCGGGAACCGGACTCCACCGGAACGGCGCTCATAAGGCGATGAAAGAGCTTGGACGGATGGGCCTGGTGGAGACGATCAAGCTCGCCAAGTCACTCAAGGATTACTCCACCTACCGACTGCACGCGACCCGAACCGACGAATCAACTGTCACACACAGTGTGACGATACCGTCACATTTTGGGCCTTCCCATTGTCACACACAGTGTGACATCCCCAGAACCCCCATAAGGCGGATGCGCCCTAAGGGGCGATCCGCTCAGCAGAATCAGACGGAAACCCCCCGACCCGAACGCGGTTCGGAAATCGACGCGGGACCGGGCAACCGATTGCGACTGGTGAACGCATGAAGCGAGCGCGAGAGCAATTCATCCTGACCTTGACGCCGGAACCACCGGGCAATGACCACCTGGGCCGCGAGCCGATCTACCGGCTGAAGATCGCGCTCAAGTACCTGCTGAGGGCGTGCGGACTTCGATGCGTGGATATGGCGCATCGTCCGGCGGAAGCGACCTACGATTCGTCAACCGAAAAGGCGGGCCGATGACTAACATGATTCAGACACAATCCGGCGACCGCGAGAGGGGGGCTAAGGGGGGCGCTGCGCCCGGTCTGCCCGTGCGGAAGCACCTTCAATTCCTGCGCCTGATGTTGGACCGGGGCGAGCTTGCGGCTGAACACCTAGACGACTCGATTGAGTTCGCGGTAGCGGTCCGAAACGATCCATCGGCGTCGGCACGCGACCGCATTCGGGCGGCGGAGTTCATCCGATCGGTTGCCGACCGAGCGATGGAAGCCGCGATCGCGTTGGACAAGATCGACCGGCTGGACGGGGGCGAGGCGACGGATAACGCGGCAATCACCATCCGGCACGTTCAGATTCCCGTGTCCGAGCCGTTGCAGACTCCGAGTCTGCCCCGGGTTGAACCCAAGACGTTGCCCCCGCAAGACTTGCCACCCACCCCCCCGCCCGTGGACCGTCCTGCGGACCGGGAACCCCCGCCAAAAGAGGCGGAAGCGCCCGAGCCTGATGACGACGCGGCGGATGACGACGCGCCCGCGAAGCCGCTGGGCGTGGAAATCTTCCGGCGGCCAAAGCCGCACCATGACGAAAACTGGGTTTCGAGCGTGATGAACACGGGATTCCCACGTCACGAAAGCGAAGGAAAAAGATGGTGAACCAGAATCCCCAATTGAAAGGCTTGAACATGTCACACACTCCCACCAGCGCATCGAACCCCACGACCCGCCTGACCCGGCATTCCATCGGCGGCGGAGCGGGCGTCCGGCTGGACGTTCACCGTGAGGACATCCCCAAGCTGGCCGCCGCGCTTCGATGCGCGGCCGAGCACGGCGACGGATTCGCGGTGGGCTTGCTCGCCATGCTCACCCGCCCGGAAGTGGCGGGGCATCTGCTGACGTGAACCGATCCCAAACCGAAAGGAAACCGACGATGAAAAGAGCTTTGCTGATCGTGGACGCGACGAAGACCGCGAACCCCTGCCCGACGTGCGGGCGTGGGCGAGCATGGGTAGGCGACTTGCTTCAATGCGAAGCGGGCCACACGACGGGGTATTCGTGCGCGGCGGCGTCGCGTTCAATGGCGGCGATGGGCCGCGAGTTCCGCATCGCCCATCACGGCAAGTCGATTCGGACCTGTGCCAGCACGGGGCCGCGTGGTAGGAAGGCGGTTCGCTATGTCGGTTGATTCGCTGACGAAGCTCATGGTTCACGAGGCCGCACACTGCGCGGCGTGTCACGCGATGGGCGTAGAGGTTCATTCGGTGAACCTCGAAACCGATTGCGGCGGCGCGATGGTTCACACGATAGACAACGGCGATGCGTTCGCGTCGGGCGTGATCGACCTGGCGGGCATCGAAGCGGAAAAGATGATGGGCTTTCGCGTTGACGAAGAGAGCGCGGCCTTCACGGGCGACTTCAACAACGCCATCGGCACCGCGATGCGCAACGGCCACCACACGGCGGACTATCGCACCATCGCGGCCAAGATCGTGCGGGAGCAACGCGAGGCGATCGCCGCGCTTTCGAATGAGTTGGCGTGTATGCGGAGCATGGGGCGGAAGCGCGTATCCGGTGAACAAGTTGAGCGAGTGCTACGGGCCAACTGGACCTACTAACGAAAGGATTGTGCGATGACGGCGACGATGAGCGAGATTCGAGGCGACCTGGCCAAGGCCGAGCGTGAGGCGCACCGCGAGTATGTCGGGCTGCTGCGGAAAGACATCGCGGGCGAGAGCTTCACCGCGAAAGAAAAGGGCCGGTTCGTGGACCTGCTGGCGAAGCTCCGCCTGACGGTTGAGGACGCGGAGAAACACAAGGCCGAGCTTCCGGCGGCGGCGGCGAAGCTGGCGAAGCTCACGGCGGACCTTGAAGCCAACCGGCGCACGCTGGCGGAGTTTCAGGCCGCCGCGAGCGAGCATGAAAACTTCGATGCCCGCGTGGAGGCGGAGGCCGCTGAGGTGAAGGCGATCCATGCGAAGTATGAGCGGGTGCGTTTCGCACGTCGGCAACTGGGCCTTTACGGCGCGGCGATCCCGCGTCTCGAACGTGAGCTTGAGGACTTCCGCCGCGAGAATGCGAAGTTCCTGGCCGACTGACACATCGTCGGGCGGTGGGCGGGTGCGTTGCCCGCTCGCCTGCCTTTTCACAACAAAGGATGATTCGATGACATCACCCGGAAAAATCCATCCCCGCGACCGTTTCGCCCCGCAGTGGGTGCGCTACCGCGCCTTGGCACGCGAGGTGGCCGCGCAGGAGCCGATTGTTCAGGCCGACTTCGATGAGTTGATGCAGGTTGGCAAGGCCGAACCCCTGAGCCTCACCGATGGCGACATTCATTCGGACATCGACCGCCTGCGGGCCTACTTCGCGCGTGAGGAAGTCGGATTCGCAAACCGGCGGGAGCAGTGGGATTACCTGCAAGATCACGCGATCTACCATTTGCTCGACCGCTACGACCTGCCCGATGAGCTTGCGGGCGCGCACGTGAACGCCAGCGCGTTGAACCCGGAAGTTCCGCCTGAGTTGTACGACGCGGGATATGAGGGCGACAAGCTCAAGAATGCCGGACCGCTGCGGTTCAGGCCGTAACCACCACCACACAGGAGATTCATCATGGCCGAAGGATCGGCACAAGTCGGCAAGCTGTTTGTTGAGTTCGAGGGCAGACTCGGAAAGTTGGAGCAGGCGATCAACGCCGCTCAGGGGAAGGTGAAGGACGCGGCGGCGAAGATTGAGAAGGCGTCGCGTGTGGAGCTTTTCTCGCAAGGTTTGCAGAAGGCTATCGGCGCGTTCGCGGCGATCGAGGTTGCGGCACGGGCGTTGCCCGCCGCGCTTGAGGTGGTGAACATTGCTACCGCCGCGTGGAAGCGTGACCTGGTGGAGATCGACAATCGCATGGCGTCGATTGCTCAGAGCATCCGGCAGGTTCCGATTGTGGGCGGCGCGTTCAGCATCGGCCAGCAGCTTCGATCATTCATCACCGGGCAGCCGACCGCCGAAGAGTTCCAGCGGGCCGAGGCCGAACGCCTGGCACGTCTTGAACGTTCACAAGCGGCGGCGGCGGCGAGAGCCGGGCAACTGCGGGCCGGGCAGGTTGCCGGGAGCGATCGTCTGGCGGGCTTGCTGGGTTCCAGCGGCGACGCGGCAAGGCTGGCGGCGCGTACCGGCGTCGCCCGCGAGCTTGAACAGATAAGCCAGCAGGCCAAGCGTCAGATTCAGGCGATTGAGCAGGCGTTCGCGTCGTCACTCCAAAGGGCGGGCGACATCGCGGCGAAGGAAGCGGCGATTCACAGCGTTCGGCGGGCGGCGCAGTTGTCGGTAGAGCAGGCGCTTGCCGGGCGTGGCGGTATCAACGTGTCGCCCGTGGGCGACCTGGGCATCGGCGAGCGGCAGCGCCAGCAGTTCGGGCGTGCGTTCGACTTCGGCTTCGGCATCTTCGACAAGGCGGCGGGGGCGATGAACGTGAAATCACCGCAACTGGACAAGCTGAACCAGAGCATTGAAAAGCTGCTGGACTTCGCCAACACCGCAACGCGCGCGCTCACCGGAAGCGGCGGCGGCGGGTTCACCTTCGGATAATCCCATGAACCGCGAACCGCTGCGTTACCAAGTCACCATCGAGGCCGCCACCGGCGATCAACTGGCCGCCATGAAGCGTGTGAGCGAGTTCATCGCGGCGGCGAAACAGGCCGGGTTCCGAGTCACCAGTTTCATCCGCCAGACCCCGCCCCCGCGTCCGGCGGGGCTGCTGAGGCGGCGATGATGCGAAATCGGGCGCATCCTGAACAAGAAGCGCGCCGAGCTCACCCCGCTTGGCAAGCCGCGCGGAGCGCCCAAGCGTGAGGAGTGGGAAGAATGGCTCAGGGACAATTTGTCCCTGAATGTTCGCAACGCGAACCGAATGATGCTTGCCGCCCGCGAGTTCAGCGACCGCCACGCGGGCTGGGTTCGGACGTGAAGACAATCGGCAAGCTCTGCCATGACCGACCGGACGTTGAATCGGCGATCGAGAGAGTCACCCAACGCAAGCCGGGGAACCCGACCGGCGAGAATCAATACCAAAGTGGAACCGTTGATAATATCAACAATTCCTCTCGCCCTAATGGTACTTCCAAGCAAGCCGCGCTCCGGCGGCTGCGGAAGGACGCGCCCGAGATGCTTGAGCGCGTGCTGGCCGGCGAAATCTCCGCGCACGCGGCGATGGTTGAGGCCGGGTTCAGGAAGCGGCGGCAAGGTAGCAGACACAAAGTCTGCCCCGTCGAATCACCATCCCCGGACGGGGGCGGGACTTGCGCATTCTCGCGGTTCGCGGGGACCGATGGGGGGACCGTCGCCATCCCGAAATCGGGCGAAGATTTCTCTTGACACGCGGGCCGGAATCTGTACCGTGGCGGGCGCTTTACACCGCATCCCCAAGATGCACCCAACCGAAGTCCCCGCGCGGCCGTACCGTCTAGGCGGTGTAAAGCAGCGGTCGCGTGGGGCTGCGCGTGGAGGGCCTGCCTATGCAGCAACCTTGACCGTTACCCGGCGGATGTTCCACCGGGAATGAAAGCGGGGCCGGAAGGTGCTAGAACACCCGCCGACCCCTGATTCAACCACCTACTTGGAGGCAGTCGAATGTCTACGAATCAGAAGTCTACCGAATCGACCGAGTCAGTTCCCGACCGCGGCGCGAGGGTTCCGATCGGGTGCAGGTGCGAGTGTTGGGATCCGTTGCAAGATGACGAAAACCTCACCGGCGTCGTGCTGGAAACCGGGCGGTATGGGTGCATCGTCAAGGTCGATGACGACTGCGGCGAGTGGGCGGGGCGGGAAATGACGATCCCCTGGGCGAAGCTGCTGGTGCGGCCCGGCGGTGGAGCAGACCGTCCTCTCAGCTGGCAACGGGCCATGCTCGTCGGCCCGGACCGGGTGTTCGTGGGCGAAGTGACGCCGATGGACCCGGACAGTGACGCCGTGATCGTCAAGGATCCACGAACCGGCGAGTCGATCATGTCTGGTGGCAAGTGGTCGCTTTGGGTTTGCCCGCTTGGCTGGGAGGGGGAGTGGCCGAACCTGCTCGTTGCCGACGCGAAGGCGAAGGCTGTTGATCCCGTGGACGATGGGGACGTTCAGGCCGATCCGTACTACGCCATCAGTTCCGACCTGATCCGCCTCGAGCGTCGCCTGCAAAAGCTGCTGCCCGGCCCGGACGTGGAGCCGGAAGCGCTTCGATGCCTGCGCGATGCGATCGTGGCGCTGGGCGACCTGAGCAGGGACCACCGGGCCGAAGCCGTGAACGTCTGATCCCCACCCCGACCCCTCCCTCCCGCCCGGCGGGGCGTACCCTCTGACCAACCCCCGCCCCGCCGGGCATTTCAACAACACCACGAAGGAACCCACCATGACGCGAGTTCGGATCACCGCGACAGATGCAGTTGGCCCGCCAAGCCCCGCAGTCTCGGCCATGCTTGCCGATAATAGCTTGCCCGGATACGCGGAATGGTGTGCCCTAGCAAAAGTTCAACGTCGGCTGGAGCGCATCCGTGAACCCGGACGAGCGTTTCGGCTGCCGGCGCCACCCCCGACACCCCTTCCGGGACCGGACGCGGCAGACGGGCAGGCAATCCAAGGGATCATCGCCGACCGCAAGGCGGGGAAGGTGCATCCGCTTGACGCGGCGCATCCGCCTGCCGAGGTTCCCTCACTGCAATGTCCACACTGCCTGAGAGACGGATTCTTGAACCCGCGCGGGCTGGCGATCCACGTCGGCATGTTCCACCCGGAAGAGGCGGTCAAGACGGCCAAGCGCCGGACCACCACGACGATGGATAAGCTGCGCCGCGCCTGGCGACGGGCGAGCGCGGAGGAACGCGAGCAGTTCATGCGCTGGGCCGCCACAATCCCCGCTCCCAAGTCGCCTGGCCGACCCCACCCCGACAGACCCCTCCACCCGACAGACGCGGCAGACGGGCGATAAAGCCAACCGTGGGGCAATTACGGGACTGGATACCGGAAACGCGGCGGGGGTAGAATGCGGCGATGGACCGGGACGATCACAAGCTGGCGTTTACCGTCCGAGTCACCCGACCCTGCACCCTGCGGAGCCGGGGCCGGGCTGAGGGGTATCAGGGAGCCGAACCGTGGGGACCGCACGACCCCGACCGGCCAGCACCCC